>CANPGX010000008.1 GCA_947573745.1 uncultured Erysipelotrichaceae bacterium
ATACCACGATATTTTATTTAATGAAAACCAAGATATTAGATGTGTTGGTAAGGTCATAGGCATATACGAGTAAAAAACGAACTAATTTTTCTGAGTTTTTTCACTAAAACAAAAAAGGGCGTAATAAGCCATTACACCCACATAAACCAAGATAGCCATATTTTATGGCCAATAAAAAAAGAAACCCACTAGTTGGCGCTAGTGAGCTTCTAGGGTTGCTAAATTTGAACCACGACAATTCTTTTTAGCAACTCCAATTATAACATACTTTTAATTAAAATTGGAGGAAAATTTAATATGTCAATCACAGAAAGAAAACTAAAAAACGGTAGAATCGTTTATGATAATGCCTTCATGTATAAAAACATGAGATACAAGAAAGGTGGTTTTCGTACCAAGAAAGAAGCTTACTCATGGGAAGCTCTCATAAGAAGTGAGATAGATAAGCACGGACTATACCGTAAGCCAAGCAATAAAACGTTTATTGAAGTATGGGAAGATTACTATGAGCTCAATAAACAGAAGTATGCACCTGCTACATTAAATGCTTATGCTGTTGCTGTAAACAGGATAAAGAATCACCCAATAGCTGATATGAAGATCATAGACATTGATTATTCAATCGTTCAAGGATACTTTAATGTTTTATCTAGAAATCATAAAATGGGCGTCTGTAGAGCTGACAAGAAGATATTTGCTATTGTATTCAAGCACGCCTTAAGAAATGGATACATCAAGAATAATCCTATTCAGTACATAGAGATCATCACAAAGGAAAAGCCACAGGAACAAAACAAGAAGCAAGTTATAAGCATTGATGAGTTTAACTTGATATGTCAGTACTTCTTAGATAAAAAGACCTTTCTAGGTGAAAGTATCTACATTGCCTTAAATATTGGCTATTATACAGGGGCAAGAATCAGTGAAGCTCTAGCACTGGATAAAAGCAATATAAACTTTGATGATCATACGATCACATTTAAGAATCGATTAGAAGCCACTGAGGGGAAAGAAGCAATGACACTATCCAAGATGAAGACGAATAGCTCATATGCTACTTTACCACTTGCTAAGCCTTTAGAAGATATTTTAAAAGAATGGTTCAAGAAAAACCCCTATGATGTAATATGTTGTGACATTGAAGGACAATACCTTTACTATAGGAACTTATATAGTCATTTTAGAAGAATGAATGCTGAGTTGGATCTAAACTTCCACTATCACATGTTAAGGCACACATATGCTAGTAACTTGATCAATCATGGTGTAAATATCAATATGGCCAAGAATCTATTAAGGCATGCTACTATAAGCACTACACTTGATATCTACACACATTCCAACAATGAAGATATAAGACAAGCCTTGAATTGTGTATTTAATAGCATAAATGAAAATACCCCAAAATTACACAATTTAACCGTAAATTAGATGTTATAGAAGTATTTAAAAATATAAAAATGCTGATTTAATCAATATATTTTAAAATGCGAACAATGTTGGTCAATACGTTAAAACCGTTCCACGAAAGTATGTAATAAAGATGTAGTCTACAAAGGCTACATCTTTTTATTTGCACAAAAATAGTACTTTCAATCATGGAAGATCAAAAGTACTCTGTATTTTAATCGTGTATTTTTCTTGTAACACACATTCTTACAAAATCAGGTTCAAAATGCTTTGCGCGAGAACCATTATAGCCCATATCCAAAGAAGCTATTTTTTTCATTTCTTCATCATTAAGTTCAAAATCAAACACATCAATATTCTCTTGAATTCTTTCTATATGAGTTGATTTAGGAATAACAACGACACCTCGCTGAATATTCCATCGAAGCAAAACCTGTCCAACTGTCTTATGATATTTTTGAGCAATGGCTAGTAACATATCATTTTCAAAAGGATTGTATCTTCCTCCACCTAAAGGTGCCCATGCTTCTGGAACAACATCATATTCTTTCATCGTTTTTAAAGCTAATTCTTGTGTAAAATATGGATGAAGTTCTACTTGATTGACAACTGGTTGAATACGAACTGTTTCACAGAAATTTGTCAGAATGTTTGGATAAAAATTAGAAACACCTATCGCTTTAACTAATCCTTCTTCATAGGCTTTTTCCATACCTCTCCAAGCAGCAAAATAATCCTTCATAGCTTGATGTAATAAATATAAATCAATATATTCTAAACCACTCTTTTTAACTGAAGCAACAACGCCTTGATAAGCTGTTTCTTCATTTTCCATATCTTGTACCCAGAGTTTAGATGTGATAAATAAATCTTCTCGTGTACAAATACCTTCATCAATAGCTTGTTTAACAGCCTTTCCAACAGCATCTTCATTTGTATAAGAGGCTGCTGTATCGATTAAGCGATAACCCGCTTTAATAGCTTGATAAGTCGCTTCTTGACATTGACCTTTATCAGGTACCTGAAAAACTCCAAAACCAATGATTGGCATTTTTATACCATTATTTAATGTAACATATTCCATTATTTTCTTCCTTTCTTAATAGACAAGTGCAGTAAATGAAAATTGAATCAATTTCCAATCTTCTTCTTTCGAATAAACTTCAGTAACCATGAAATGATGAGAAGTTTCCTTACCATCAAGTAATAGTGCATAATCACAATCAGTTAAAACAATAGCTGTAGTATGATTGAACACTGTCACTTTTTGATCATGAAAATCTATTCTTGTTGGCTTAAATGCTCCACTTGTATAAAACTCAATTTCTTTATCTAGTTCACAAGTAATTCCAATATGAACAAATTGGCAACGTGCGTTGGCATAAAGACGCATTTTTTCTTCATTTGCATTTTCCATAGCTTCCCAAAAATTTTGTGAAACTTTTAAAACTTCATTTTCCATCGTACCTCCTCTTCTACATACATTCTTTTAAGATATCAAAAATTTCTTGGTGATCTAATATTCTTGGATTCGTTTGAATTAAATGACAACTATAAGCTACTTCTTTAAGCAATGCTTCCGTGATTTCTACTGTTGAATCAAGTTGTGAAAGCTTTGTTGGTAAGCCACTTCGCTTGATGATGCCTTCTAAACACTCTAAACCACTTTCTGCTATTTCTTCCTTTGTTTCTCCCTTTACTTCATTTGGAAAAACGGCTAAAGCAAAACGATAAAATTTATCTATAGCATCTTTCAAAATATGACGATAATAAACGGGCTGAATCACCGCTAACCCTTGACCATGATTACAATCTGTATAGGCCCCTAACTGATGTTCAATCTGGTGAACCTGAAAATCTGTTTTTCGGCCTATTTTCAAGATGCCATTTTCTGCCATGGCACTATCCCACATCAAGTTCTTTCTGGCTTCTATATCATTTTCATTTTTGCAAATGGTTTCTAAATGAACAACCGTATTACGACAAATAGCCAAAGCAAGATCATCACTGACATGATTTTGGGAAGATATTCCCAGATAAGTTTCCATAGCATGAGATAAGGTATCAAATGCACCAGAAATAACTTGTGATCTTGGTACTGTCATGGTCATTCTAGGTTCTAAAAAAGCAAATACAGGAGGAAAGCCTAGAACACCCGCTTTAATCTTTAATTCCTCGTGTGTAATCACTGCACCACCATTCATTTCTGCTCCTGTCCCTGTCGCTGTAACAATAGCCCCCATAGGAACAGTTTGCATTGGATATTGGTGATGTATAAATTCTAGTGTCCAAATATCTTGATTTAGTTTGGCCTGAGCCCCAATGATCTTACATGCATCAATTACAGATCCTCCGCCTACAGCTAAAATAAAATCAACATGTTTATCTTTAACAAGCTTAGCACCTTCTTGGACCTTAGCATAGGTTGGATTAGACATAATTCCACTAAAATCAATGACCTTTTTATCTTTTAAAATATCTTTAATTTCTTGATAAAAACCATTTTTAATAATAGATCCACCACCATAGGCAAGTAGAATAGTATGATATGGCTTCAATTCATTTGATAAATGTTGTTGAAGCATGCCATCACCAATGAACACCTTTGTCTTATATTCATAAATAAAATTTTCCATTATTTACCTTTCTTTCTTTAATCATGAATGACTCGACGAACACAGAATCTCACAATATTTGGATCAAAATGATTGATAATCTCACTATGGTCTAATGTCAGTGCTGTAATATCATCCATTTCTTCTTGTGTTAATGTAAAATCTAATACATCTATATTTTGTTGCATTCTTTCAATATGTGTTGATTTAGGTAAAACGACTACACCACGCTGAATATTCCATCTTAATGCGACTTGTGCCGCACTCTTTCCATATCTTTGTCCAATCTCACTCAATAATGGATGTGTAAAAAGATGATGTTTTCCCTCTGCCATAGGCGCCCACGCTTCTGGAACTATGTCATATTCCTTCATAGTCTCTACTGATAGTGTTTGAGCAAAAAATGGATGTAACTCTACTTGGTTTACTGCTGACTTTATAGATACTGTCTCAACAAAGTTTGTTAAAATATTTGGAAAGAAGTTAGATACACCAATAGCCCTTATTTTCCCTTCTTGATAAGCATCTTCCATAGCTCTCCATGCAGAAAAATAATCTCCCATAGCTTGATGTTGTAAGTACAAATCTAAATAATCTAAGCCCAATTTTTCTAATGAACGATTGATGGCTTTTTTTGCATCATCATAATTTTTCATATCTTGTACCCACATTTTAGATGTGATGAACAATTCTTCTCTGGTGACTAAACCTGTATCTATTGCTTCTTTAATAGCTGCCCCAACAGCTTCTTCATTCATATAAGAAGCTGCTGTATCAAATAAACGATACCCTACTTTAATCGCATCTATAACAACGCTTTTGCATTGTTCAAAATCTGGTATTTGAAAAACTCCAAAACCAATGATTGGCATTTTTACACCATTATTTAATGTAACATATTCCATTTTTCTATCTCCTTTTAATCATGAATTTTTAAAGCCATCAATCTTGTTTCATTCACTGGATCTTCAGGATTGTGTGTTGCTTTTCCTGTATCTAAGGCTTGGATCATCAACATATCTTCTTGTGTTAGCTCAAAATCAAAGATTTCAATGTTTCCTTTCATTCTTTCAGGATTTGTAGATTTTGGTAATGAAATAACACCTTCTTGATAAATCCATCTTAAGATAATTTGACCTGCATTCTTATGATACTTTTCAGCTAAATGAAGAATCGTTGCATTCTCTAATAAATCTTTATTTCCATGTCCTAATGGATACCATGCTTCTAAACGAATATCATTTTCTGCCATTACTTTTCTTAATTCTTTTTGTTGGGTGAACGGATTAAATTCTACCTGATTGACAACCGGTTTTATTGTCATCCCATCTTTAAATTTATGCCATAAATTCACGGTAATATTTGAAATACCAATAGATTTGATTTTTCCTTCTTCTACTGCTTCTTCTAAAGCTTTCCAAGCCCCTAAGTAATCACCATAAGGTTGATGCAATAAGTATAAATCAATATAATCAACGCCTAATAATTTTAAAGATGTATCGATCCCTTTTTTAGCATTTTCATAACCATAATCTTGTAGCCAAAGTTTGGACGTGATATAGATTTTCTGACGATCAATACCACTATCTTTAATGGCTTTACCAACGTCACTTTCATTCATATATCCCGCTGCTGTATCAATATGACGATAACCTGCTTTTAAAGCAGCAAGCGTTGCATCATAAGTAGGACCATTATTAGGGATTAAGAAAACACCAAATCCTATTGCTGGAATAGTCGTATTGTTGTTGAGTTTAAAATATTTCATTTTTTCTCCTTTCAATGTTAACTTTATTCTAAAATAAATTTTTCAAAAATAACAATATCAATGATGTATTGTGCTATAATTGAAATGCATAGTCAAAGGGAGGGTAATAGATCCATGATTGAGAATACACAACTGTTTTATTTTGTTTCTATTGTTGAATATGGTACCATTTCCAAAGCAGCCCAACAGCTTCTTGTTTCTCAGCCTGCATTGACGCGCTCTCTACAAAAGTTAGAAGATGAACTTGAAGTAGAACTCTTTGATAGAAAAAAGAATCAAATCATTTTAAATGAAAATGGTCAATTAGCTTATCAGCACGCTAAAAAAATCCTTGACATGGAAAAAAATATGAAACTCGATGTGCAAAACTTTTATCAAAGCAAACAAATCATTTCTATTGGATCTTTAGCTCCTGCACCGATTTGTGGGCTCAAATATCTCATCAAAAAAAACTATCCTAAAATGAAAATTAAAGAAGATCTTAAAAACAGAGTTGATGATCTTCTGATAGGTTTAGAAAATTATCAGTATAACATTATTGTATTACACTACCCTATCAAGGATCCTCGTTACGAATGTATAGAGTTATTTGATGAGCATCTTTATATTTCTTTACCCCCAACACACCCATTGGCATCACTTAAAGAAATTTCATTTGCCGATCTTAATGGAGAAAGTATTTTAATACTATCAAAGATTGGTTTCTGGAATGACATAACTTTAAAATATATTCCTGATTCGCATCTTCTCTATCAAGATGATGAACAAGTCTTTAATGAGATTAAAAAATCTTCTGCACTCCCTGTTTTTAAAACAAACATTTCATTACAGAGAATAGAAGACCCTCATCGTATTCCTATTCCGATTACCGATCCTGAAGTGCATCTTACTTTTTATGCTATTTATAAAAAAGAGAATCATAAACACTTTGACTTTTTAAAAAATGATCTATCTATAGATTGGAAAAATACATAACTATATTTTAAATGAGGTGAACATATGAAAGGTTATATTCATTCTTTAGAATCTTTTGGTACAGTTGATGGCCCAGGTATCCGCTATGTTGTCTTTACCCAAGGCTGTCCAATGCGCTGTTTATATTGTCATAATCCAGATACATGGCCTATACAACAGGGAGAACAAATAGATTCTGAAACCATTATTAAAAATTATGAAAGAAATAAGCATTTTTATAAGGACGGTGGTATCACTGTTACAGGTGGGGAACCTCTTGTTCAAATAGATTTCGTCACAGATCTCTTTGAAAAAGCTAAAGAAAAAGGTATTCATACTTGTCTGGATACTTCTGGCATTACTTTTAATACACAAGAAAACTATCTTCAAAAGTTAAATCGTCTACTAAAAGTTACGGATTTAGTGATGCTTGATATTAAACATATTTTTGATGAAGAACACAAAAAATTAACGGGTCATTCTAACCGTGCCATTTTAGATTTTGCACATTATTTAAGTGATCACCATATTCCTATGTGGATTCGTCATGTGATTGTCCCTGGCATCACTCAAAACGATCAAGAGTTGTTTGCTTTAGGAGAATTTATAGGTTCTTTAAAAACTGTCAAGGTTTTAGATGCACTCCCTTATCACACCATGGGCATTGTCAAATATGAAAATCTTGGTATAGATTACCCATTAAAAGGCGTTCCTGCCTTAGAAGCCAAAGATGCTTTAGCGGCAAGAAATAAAATTGTTGAAGGATTAAAACATTATCGTTCAACGCATTCAAAATCATAAATTTATTAAACGAAAGGATACCTGCTTATGCCAATCTCTTATCATTCATCTTCTAAAACATTTCATCTTTATAATTCACATATCAGTTATATCATGATGGTTTTACCTAATGGTCATCTTGGTCATCTCTACTTTGGTAAAGCACTGCATGATCGTGAAAGCTTTGAACATCTTTTAGAGTTAAGAAATCGTTCTATGGCTGTATGTACTTTTGAAGGAGATCTTTCTTTTTCATTAGAACATTTACTACAAGAGTATCCTTGCTTTGGTAGTGGGGATATGAGAGAACCTGCCTTTGATATTTCGATGGATAATGGTAGTCATATCAGTGATTTCCGCTATGCTTCACATATCATCAAAGAAGGAAAACCACCATTACCAGATCTCCCTCATACTTTTGTTGATCATGACCATCAAGCTTACACATTAGAAATCACTTTAAAAGATACCATCATGCATACAACCATGATCTTGAGTTACACATTATTTGAACAACTTCCTATCATCACACGTCATGTATGCTTTAAGCACGAAGGA
Source organism: uncultured Erysipelotrichaceae bacterium (assembly GCA_947573745.1). Lineage (GTDB taxonomy): Bacteria > Bacillota_I > Bacilli_A > Erysipelotrichales > Coprobacillaceae > CANPGX01. Next base: position 8,086 of record CANPGX010000008.1, read on the forward strand.
AACAGTCCTATCACATTACATAAAGCGATGTCACTTAATCTAGATCTTCCAGACTCCCATTATGAATTAGTAGAATTAACAGGTGCTTGGGCACGTGAACGTCATGTTAAAGTACGACCTTTAGAACACGGAATCACTGCTTTTGGAAGCAAAAGAGGACATAGCAGTTCTAACTTTAATCCTTTTATGATGCTTAAAAGACCTCATACGACAGAGATATCAGGAGAAGCTATCGGGATTTCATTTGTTTATAGCGGTAATTTCTTAGCCCAAGTTGAGGTTGACACTTATGATGTCAGTCGTATAAGCATAGGAATTCATCCACAAAACTTCTCTTGGACGCTTGAAAAAAATGACAGTTTTACTACACCAGAAGCGATCCTGGCTTATAGTGATCAAGGTCTAAATCATCTTTCTCAACAATTTCACACATTATTTTTAAACCATTTATCTCCTAAAAAATGGCGAAACCGCCCTGCACCCATCCTTGTCAATAATTGGGAAGGAACTTACTTCGACTTTAATGAAGAGCGCATTATTGATATGGCAAAAACTGCAAAGTCTTTAGGTATTGAATTATTTGTCTTAGATGATGGTTGGTTTGGTCATCGTGATGATGATACAACCTCTTTAGGCGATTGGTATCCTTATCTTAAAAAGTTGCCTCATGGTCTTAAATCCTTAGCTTGTAAGATTAAAGCACTAGGTCTTGATTTCGGATTATGGATTGAGCCAGAAATGATCAGTAAAGACTCCGATCTTTATCGTCGTCACCCAGAAATGATGTTACATACACCACAAAGACATGATAGTCATGGAAGAAATCAATATATCTTAGATTTTTCTAATCCTCTTGTGGTTGATACTATTTATCATATGTTAGAAAATACTTTTAAAGATGTTCCTATTGATTATATCAAATGGGATATGAATCGTAGTATGTCAGAAGTCTATTCTACTGCTTTACCTGCTCACCAACAAGGACAAGTCATGCATCGTTATATTTTAGGTGTATATCATTTATATGAACGTTTGATTCAGCGTTTCCCTCATATTTTATTTGAGTCTTGTTCGAGTGGTGGTGCACGTTTTGATCCAGGGATGTTTTATTATGCACCACAAGCTTGGACCAGTGATGATACTGACGCTATAGAACGACTTAAAATTCAATATGGTACATCTTTCGCTTATCCTATTCGCTTCATGGGAAGCCATGTCTCTGCTTCTCCTAATCATCAACTTCATCGTTTTACGCCTTTAAAAACACGTGGTGATGTTGCCTATTTTGGAACCTTTGGCTATGAGTTAGATGTCAATCAACTCAGCGATGAAGAAAAAACCATCGTAATCCAACAAATTGAATGGATGAAAGAACATCGTTCACTCATTCAATATGGCACTTTTTATCGTTTATCCAGTCCTTTTGAACAAGATACCTGTGCCTGGATGGTCGTATCTAAAGATCAAAATGACGCTATTGTTGGTTATTATCGTCCGCTCAATAAAATCAATAGTGCTTATACACGATTACCTTTACTAGGTTTAGACCCAGATAAACTTTATGGTATAAACCAAACCTATCATTATGGTGATGAATTGATGCATTATGGTTTAATCACCAGTGATGAATCCAGTGGCTTATGTGAACATGAAGATCCATCTTATGATTATTATTCAAAAATCTATGTTTTAAAAGCAAAGAGTCTCATATAATGGGACCAATGGTGTCAACCTAAGAAATTAGGTATGGCACCTTTTTTATACACTTTTTGATGGCCCTATTCTTTTATCTTCTCTTTTGTAGTTAATATTATATTGATTATTTCCTTTTATATATTTAATTTATAATATATAATGTAGTTAAGTATAGGAGGTGCATTTTATGTTTGTTCGCGTTATCCCTAATAATAAAGGGAAGAAAAAAACTTATTTCTGTGACTTGGTCGAATCTTTTCGGGACGAAAACGGGTCCCCTAGACATCGTGTTGTAGTTAAGCTGGGTCAATTTGACATGGAACATGTTCCTTACCTCAAGGCCGCTTTTGCCTCTGACCCTGCTTCTACTTTAGAACAGGAACTGGTGAAAATGTCAAAACAATAAGGCTTTGGCGAATCTTTTCTGTTGGTTTGGTCATCTGATCAAATCAGAGGAGATTCGAATCATGACAAGAAAATATCCCAATACATTTGTTCGTAATTTCAAATTCCCTTGGTATGATGTCTTACTCTTCTTGATATTTCGTCATAAAGAGTGTATCAATTCAGAATTAAGTTCATTTTATTCTCAAACGGGTCTTTCTGACTTGAGAATAAGTCGGCAGGCTACTTTCAAAGCTCTAAAGAAAGTTAACCCAAATGTATTTGTTGAGCTGATTCACCAATTTTCCCAACGATTTTATCAGACTTCATTGGTCAAGGATCATATGGGCTATATCCTACTTTCTGAAGATGGAACGACTTTGAATCTATTAAAAACAAAAGAATCAATAAAACAGTTTGGATTCTGTGTCAACCAAAAAATAAAAGATGAGAAGAGTGCTCAAAGAGCTACCAGCCGTTCTGCTGCCCTCTATGATGTGACTAATGGACTCATCATAGACTTTAAAATGAAAAAATATACTGACTCTGAAATTCCGATAGCGGTAGAACAGTTAGAATACATCTCATATCTAAATGGGCACAAGGCAATCTATCTTGCGGATCGAAATTATGACAGTGTCGAACTATTTTCTCTTTTAGAAGACAAAGGATTGAAATACGTTATCAGAGGAAAAGCGAATTTCTTTAAGGAATATGTATCGGCGATGAAATCAGATGATGAATGGATCACTGTTGAAATCCATAGAACTTGGCAGAGAAGATTGAAATACGAACAGCCAAGATTACATTTTAAGGGGAATCCATTCATAAAGATACGGGTTGTGAAACAAAGATATACTTATTATCGGAAGAATCAAAAATTTGAAGACAGATCTCGAATGGGAAAGATATTTTTCAAGAGACTGCGACTGCGAAAGATGTGCAATTCTTTCAAAGGTGATCTTCCATAATATAAATGGGGTTCTACGCAAAGAATTGGATAAAGAGCTGGAAGTTAGAGAAAGTGATCGAAACAAATATTCATATGCTACGAATATAAAACAATTGATACAGGTACTAAGGAACGAAAATATTTTGAGATGGATTCGGAATGGAAATAGAAAAAAGATCATGAAAATGATAAGGTACATAAGGCGGATCATCAACAAAATAAAAGTGCCTATCCGACCAAACAGGCACTTTAAACGTTGGGGGCGTGTTTTGATGAGCAGCCATGCCCAACGATTTAGGATGGATGGAAGGAATTGGCCCAACACAGTGATCGTCAAAGGGCGTATTCAAACCATCAAACCAACATAACTACAACTCAATTATATCATTGGTCAAAAAAATATCATGAAAAATAGTTTTCATGCGCTCATTTTTGCAGGATAAGCGAATCAAACGGTAGTTAAGTTTAAGAAAAATAAAAATGGTGTCTCCTAATTTCTTAGGTTGACACCATTGGTCTCATATAATGGGACTCTTTTGTAGTTCTGTAAAATCTTCAATATAAAGATCTGCCTCTTTTTTTATGTCTTCTCTTTCATAAATAGCTGAAGCATCACTCACAGCTACAGTTTTAAAACCTGCTTTTTTAGCACTTCTAATCCCTACTAAAATATCTTCAAATACAACACACTGTTCTGGTGAAACGCCTAATTTCTGTGCTGCAATAAGATAAATATCTGCATGGTGCTTACTTTTAGAAACTTCTTTCACTGTTGTGACTGAGGTAAATAAATGTTCTATCTGATGATGCTTAAGCGCTGCTTTAAACAACGTTTCATGAGAAGAGGTAACAACCCCCATAGGCATTCCTTTTTGATATAGTGTGTGTAAGAAGACCTTAGCGCCTGGTTTCATTTCTATCCAAGAAGCATAAGCCTCATGTGCCATATCATTCCATTCATCCATAAGTTGTTGCGGTGTTTCAAAAAGATGAAAACGTTCAATTGTATATTTGGCAATTTCGATAAACTCCATTGGTTTAATCGCATCTACATAATCATCAGGCATGATCATCCCTCTTTTTGCAAAAAAGCGTTGATCGATTTCTTTCCACACTCCCATTGAGTCTAAGAGTGTCCCATCTAAATCAAATAAAGCCCCTTTTATCGATGCCATTGTTTTCACCCCTCTCCTTTTTCATTTATTATTTCACATTCATTTTTAGATGTCAAAAAAAGAAGAATCTAGAAAACTGATTCTTCTACAGGATAGGCTAATTCTTGCCTTAGTGTCTTAAGTTTAATCACTAACGTGACTGATAAAATGATATCAGCTAGCAGCCAAGCAATAGGATCTGAAATACAAACAGCAATATACCCTAAAGACTGGACCATAAATAAAGCAACAAAGCTTCTTCCAATCATCTCAGCAATACCCGCCAACATGGTTAGACTAGAATATCCCAATCCTTGTAATGCATTTCTTGCGATAAACAAGAATCCTAGCAACGTAAATAAGGCACTGTCAATACGCATATACAATGAAGCATCATTGATGACTGCCACTTCTTGTGCATCCACTAAAAGTAATAAGAATACCTTTCCTAAGGGCCAAATCACAACACAAGATAAAATACAATATCCAAATGATAACATGAAGGCTTGTTTAAGTCCTTTTTCAATACGATCCATCTTTCTTGCTCCAAGATTTTGTCCGCAATAAGTAGCCATCGTCACACCTATAGTATCCATCGGTTGAGTAACAATGTTTTGTATCTTCATGGCGGCTGTAATAGCGGCTACCTTAGCTGACCCTAAACCATTGACTGCGACTTGTAAAATGACTGTTCCTACAGCGGTAATGGAAAATTGTAATGCCATAGGTACACCAATCCCTAACAATTTTAAGCAGGCTTGTATATCAAACTTCATTTCCTCTTTTTTAAACTTCAAGATGGCATATCTTTTTTTCATATAGATAGCACATAAAATAGCAGATACTCCTTGAGAAATGACGGTTGCATAAGCAACCCCTGCTTCTGCCATATGAAACTGTGTGACAAAAAGTAAGTCTAGAATAATATTAAGAATAGAAGAAATCGCTAAAAAGAGTAATGGTGTTTTACTATCTCCTAAAGCTCTTAAAATACTGGATAAAACATTATAAAAAATAATAGCCGTTGTCCCATTGAAAACAATAGAAATATACGTATAGGCTCCCTGATAAATATCTTCTGGTGTTTTCATCCAATGTAATAAAGAAGGTGTGAAAATCATCGTTAACATCGTAATCACCACACTGGCAATAACGCACAAATATAAAGCGTTGATCACATATCGTCTAACTCCTTTTTCATCCTGAGCTCCAAAAGCTTGAGCGATAGGAATACCAAAACCAGAACATAATCCTAATGCAAAACCTAATACAAGAAAATTAATAGATCCTGTTGACCCAACAGCAGCTAACGCATTCACCCCTACGAACTTCCCAACGATAATACTATCCACCATGTTATAAAGCTGTTGAAAAATATTTCCAACTAATAATGGCAAACAAAAAGCTAAAATAATCTTAATCGGACTACCTGAAGTCATACTTTTCGTCATAAGAGTTCCCCCTCCTCTTAGGTTATAGTAACTTATTTTATGGATTTTTTAAGCAAAGTCAACTCTTTTCACAAAAAGAAAAAAGTTCATTGAAGAACTTCTTCTACCGATAAGATAGGCATGACTGGCAATGTACTCATGATCCAAGCTTGTCGAATATCATCTATCATCGATTCCTCTAATAAAGATGAGGCATAAACAGTACATAAAGCTTCTTCTTGAGTACATTGATCACCTACTTTCTTATGAACAATGATCCCTACACTTGGGTCAATGATATCTTGTTTTGTTTGTCTTCCGCCCCCTAATTTCATCACAAGGGTCCCTAAATCTTTAGTTTTTATATCCTGACACCAACCTGTCATCTGTGGATATATATCTATACAATAAGGAGCTTTGATCCATTGATCTGGATGATCTATTAGATGAACGTTCCCATGTTGATAAGCAACCATAGCCTTTAATTTCGATAAAGCTTCTTTACAACGAACCTTTTCCATTAATAAAGCTCTTCCTTCTTCCAAAGAAGAAACGACCTTAGCTTGAACAAGCATATGACTACCAGAAATAAGACACAGTTCCATTAAATCTTTGGGTCCTTTTCCCTGTAAGGTATCAATAGCCTCTATCACTTCAAGACTATTACCAATAGCACAACCTAAAGGCTGATTCATATTAGATAAAGAAGCTCTTGTATCTTTATGAAAAGCTTTTCCTATAGTAATCATGGTCTTAGCCAAACGTCTGGCATCTTCTTTAGTTTTCATAAAAGCGCCATCCCCATATTTGACATCCAAAAAAATGGTATCACAACCAGACGCTAATTTTTTTGACATAATACTTGAAGCAATCAAAGGAATACTATCTACAGTAGCACTGACATCTCTTAAAGCATACATCTTTTTATCAGCCAAAACTAATTGATCGCTCTGACCAATGATTGCCAAGCCTATATCATTCACTTGACGAATAAAGTGCTCTTGATCCATCTCAACTTGAAATCCCGGAATAGATTCCAACTTATCTAAAGTTCCTCCCGTATGCCCTAGCCCTCTTCCTGACATTTTAGCGACCTTCACACCACAGGCAGCAATCATAGGACCTAACACTAAAGAGGTCTTATCTCCTACCCCACCTGTAGAATGCTTATCGACTTTTATCCCTTCTATACCGCTTAGATCCATGATCTGTCCACTATGTAACATGGCATCTGTTAAATAAAAAGTTTCTTCTTGATTAAGCCCATTGAAACAAACAGCCATCATCCAAGCACTCATTTGATAATCTGGAATACGGTCTTGACAATATCCATTGATGATAAACTTTATTTCTTCATCACTATGAACTTGTCCTTGTTTCTTTTTTTCTATCAAATCTACCATTCGCACAGCGATCACCTCTTTAAGTTCATTATACACTTTATTTATCCATACATGATTAAAATATGGTAAAATTAAAAAAAGGAGGAGATAACCTATGATCCTAGATGATATCTCTAAATATACACACTTTTCTACTCAAGAAAAAGAAATTGCTAAATTAATTGTGAGTCAACCTCATATCATTATCCAATGTAATGCAGAGCAATTAGGTAAAAAAAGTTATACCAGTAAATCAACAGTCATTCGTTTTTGTCAAAAACTTCATTTTAAAGGTTATCATGACTTTAAATTAAAATTCATTCAAGATCTTCCTATGCTAGAACAAAGTATGACGCTTCTTGATGAAGAAAATTTACTCGCTTCCTACCCTATTGAAAAAACATTACCTTTTACTTTAGGGATGTCACAATATGCACTACAAGAATCATGTAAAAACGTGAATGTTCAAACATTGAACCGTATTATTAATAAAATTAAGAATGCTAAACGTATTGAGTTCTATGGTACAGGAGAAAATTACCTCATTTTACAAGCTTTCGCTTTTAGAATGCAACCTTTTGGTTTTTCTATCTATGTTTATAATGACATTTATGATCATAATGATATGTTCACCAATATCCATCAAAATACAGTCGCTTTTATTTTTAGTTTAACAGGTGCTAACTCAGCCATGATTGAATGTACTAAAAAGCTTAAAAAGAAAGGTATCTATACAGTAGCACTTACAGCTAACTATCAATCTGATCTTGAAGCTCTATGTGATGAGACCCTCAATACTTATCTAAGTAGTTTCCATCAACATCTTCATCTTTTAACACAAAATATTTCATTACAATATATTCTAGATACCATTTATACCCATTTCTATATTGAACAACTTAAAAATAATCCGGACCTAAAGTCCAGGTTTAGTGCAACATAGCCTACCTTTCGTTCATTTTTTATACAATCCTTTGAATCCTTTCTTTTTTCTATTATAATAGAATTAGATTATTATGGAAAAGGAGGAAAAACAAATGAGTTTTCCAAAAGGATTTTTATGGGGTGGCTCTATCAGTGCTGCTCAAATTGAAGGTGGTTGGAATGAAGGCGGCAAATCACCTGTTTCTGTAGATT
>CANPGX010000009.1 GCA_947573745.1 uncultured Erysipelotrichaceae bacterium
TATAGTATCAATATTCTTATTGCCAAAGGGCTTTACCATGGTGAAAAAAGAATGGAACGATTCTCTGTCGTATTTTCAAATGCTGGATTTATCGGTATTCCTCTTGTAACAGGTCTTTTAGGTCAAGAAGCTGTGTTCTATCTTTCCCCTTTTATTGTATGTTTTTATATTTTTGTATGGACCTATGGTGTGTTAGAAATTTCTGGTGATCGAAATGCTGTCACCACGAAAAAAATTATCACTAATCCTTGTATTTGGGCCGTTCTAGCTGGTGTCGTATTATTCTTATTACCAACAAAGCCATTTACACCGATCATGGAATCCATCTCCATGATGGGCGCTATGAATACCCCTCTTGCGATGTTAGTTTTAGGTGCCTATCTTGCCAAAGAAAACCTTTCTGAAATCTTTACATCTGGACGTATTTATGTAATTGCATTTTATCGTTTAATTTTGTTACCTTTGGTATATGTTTTCCTATTTGCTTTATTACCTGTGCAATACAATATTAAAACGATTATTCTGATTGCTGTTGCTGCTCCAGTGGGTTCTTTGGCGCCTGTTTTTGCACAAATGTTTCATCAAGACACAGGATACGGTGCTAAAATCGTGAGCTTATCTACTATTTTATCACTCATCTCCATGCCTATCATTTTGATGATCAGTGAAATAATATGGCATCTTTAATAAATACAACCATACAAATGATAAGGGTACTTTCTTTAAGAAAAGTACCCTTTTTATTATCCTTCTATTTCAATTGTCCAGATTTAATAAAAGTATTTTGTTTGTAAGAAAATTTTTTGTCATTCGTATGCTCAGGTAAGGCAATGACTTCCAAAACCCAATCTTTAATATTCACTAAAAACTTTAAACCGTCTTTTTTGACTAGATAATAGGGTGATAAATCACTAATCATATCCATATTCTCATGAATGCCCCAAGTTAAAAAGTCTAATATCCATTCTAACTTTTGCATCTTCCTTCTTCTTACCAAAGTGTAAATTTCGTAAGACTCATCAAAATACTCTTTCAGTATCTGAGAATAAGAACTGATTTTATACCCATATTGATCCTTGTCTAAAACCTTTCTCATAGATAGTGCTGGTAATTGATGATCTTCATCCAATAAATAATCTACGGTAATAGAGAATACTTTAGATAATTCTTGTAAATTAGTTATATCGGGTATGCCCCCATCATTTTCCCATTTTGTAATAGCTTGTCTTGAAACATTCAAGAGTTTTGCAAGTTGTTCCTGAGATAATCCAAATCTTTTTCTTATTTCTTTTAATTTTTCACCTAATGTCATAGATATCACTCCCATCCGATGTTCATTTTATAATAAGCACACTTGAATGAAAAGCAAACTTGCATAACATTATGGCTACTTATCGTATCATTCATCCATAAGTCTTTATCGATGAATATACATTCTTGTCATATTGGGCTCATGATCCCCTTGTACCAGGCACAAAAACTCCCAACCATATCTTTCGTAAAAATGGGTATGATCTGTCACTAAATAGATAGGTGAAATACCTTTCTTTCTCATATCATCTACAACCATGTTTAATAGTCTACCCGCGATACCCTGACAGCGATACTGTAGCTCTGTGTAAACAGCACATATATTAGGAGCAAGATCCTTTCGATCATGAAAATCATTTTCTATAACCCCCATACCAGCAATAATTTTATCTTCATCAAGGCATATATACCAACCATACTCTGTCTCATGATTTAAATAGGCATTCATACAGGCAATGTATGCTTCCATAGGAACATGCCATCGATCATGGAACCAAGTGGCGGCCTGCTCTTTTAACGATGGTTCTTCTCTTAATGTCATATATCGATAATTTTTCATTTGATCAGCTCCTAACATGATATTAACTAACAATATATAAAAAAGGAAACAATTTTTTTCATTGTTCCCTCAAATCTTATTTTTCAATCACAATCAGTTCTGGCATCTTCATACGAACAAGTGAATGGGGCGCAATAGATTCGGTAATAAAAGTATTTCCCCCAATGACTGACGATTTTCCAATGACTGTATCGCCACCTAAAATAGTTGCATTCGCATAGATTGTCACATCATCTTCAATGGTTGGATGACGTTTAACACCAAAAAGTTTTCTTCCTTCTTTGATAGATAATGCCCCTAAAGTAACCCCTTGATACAATTTAACATGACACCCAATGGATGTTGTTTCTCCAATGACAACACCTGTTCCATGATCTATAAAAAAATATTCTTGAATTGAGGCACCTGGATGAATATCGATTCCTGTTTGACTATGTGCATACTCACTCATGATACGCGGTAACAAAGGTACTTTCTTTTCATGTAACAAGTGCGCTAAACGATAAACATAAATCGCAAACAAGCCAGGGTATGTTAAAATAATTTCCTCTTGACTACGTGCTGCTGGATCTCCTTCAAAAAAAGCTTCAACATCTTTTAATAATATTTCTTTCAAATCAATTAGATGTTCTTCCAGAAAAGTATAAACCTGTTCTGTTTTTTTTCTAGCCTCATCAACAGATACCATGGTCTGATAAGCTTTAAAGATTTGATTCTTGAGCGGCAATAATGCTGATTGTGCTAAATCTATACGATCCTCAAGTAAAAGCGAAAGTTTTAAATGCGCTAATACCTGTTGTACTTCATTTAAATCAGGATAATTTTTCATGCATTTCCCCCTAACTCCTGAAATAATGGTGTTGATAAATAACGATCTCCTGTATCAGGAAGCAAAACTACAATCATCTTATCAGCATTTTCTTCTCTCTGTGCTATCTGAATAGCCGCAAAAAGCGCTGCACCAGAAGAAATCCCCACCATGATCCCTTCCTCTTTTGCGATTTCTCTTCCCCAAAAATAAGCTTCTTCATCTTGAACAGGGATAATTTCATCATAGATATGTGTATCTAAAATATCAGGTATAAAGTTTGCTCCAATACCCTGTATACCATGTGCACCACTCTTGCCTTGAGATAATAACGGAGATGTAGCGGGCTCTACTGCCACCACTTGAACTGATGGTTTCTTTTCTTTTAGGTATCGTCCAGTACCTGTAATGGTACCTCCGGTTCCAACACCAGCTACAAAAATATCTACTTGTCCATCACTATCATCATAAATTTCTGGACCCGTGGTTTGATAATGCGCTTGTACATTAGCTTGATTTGTAAATTGTCCCATGATCACACTATGTTCTATTTGTTGATGTAATCTATGGGCTTCATCAATAGCGCCTTGCATTCCTAAGGATCCTGGTGTTAACACAATCGATGCTCCATAAGCTTTTAATAAGTTTCTTCTTTCAACACTCATTGTTTCAGGCATCGTTAATATAACATGATAACCTCTTGCAGACGCTAAAGAAGCCAATCCAATACCGGTATTACCTGATGTCGGTTCTATGATCGTAGCCCCTTCTTTAAGAATTCCTTTTTCTTCAGCATCTAAGATCATGGCTTTCGCAATACGATCTTTGGCACTGCCAGCAGGATTCAAATATTCTAATTTGACAACTAATTTAGATTTTAATTGATACTTTTTTTCTAAACGAACCAGTTCAAAAAGGGGTGTGTTTCCAACCAAATCCATTAAATTCTGTTTTATTTTCATACAAATTTCCCTCTTTCTTCATACTCTCATTTAAACTATATTTATTATATGACAAATTACTTATGATGAAAAGGCGAATTGCTACATGTTGGTCCTTTTCCTTAAAATCTATTGGCATGAGCTCATAAAAGTTATATGATATAAAAAAGGAGGAGTACAATGAAGGCAAAATCAATGACACAAGGTTCTATATGGAAACATATTATTTTATTTTCTATTCCCTTACTGATTGGGAATATTTTTCAACAATTCTATAACACAGTGGATAGTATCGTTGTTGGAAATTATGTTAGTAAAGAAGCGCTTGCTGCTGTGGGATCATCCGGTCCTATCATCAATATGCTTGTCGGTTTCTTTATGGGCCTGTCAACTGGAGCAAGTGTTGTCATCTCTCAATATTTTGGAGCTAAAGATGAACAAAGATTAAAGCAATCTGTTCAGACATCTTTATTAATGACCGTAGGTCTTGGCCTTATTTTAACTATCATAGGTATTGTCTTTGCTCCTACACTTCTAAGATTTATGTCTACACCTGAAGATGTCATGCCTGAATCTTCTTTGTACTTACGTATTTATTTTTCTGGATTACTTGGCCTTGTGATCTACAATATGGCTTCTGGTATCCTACGTGCTGTTGGTGATTCTAGAAGACCTTTATATTTCTTATGTTTTTCTTCCATCATCAATATATTATTAGATTTATTATTTGTTTTAGTCTTTCATATGGGGATTGAAGGTGTCGCTTATGCAACCATTATTGCACAGTTTGCTTCAGCTATTCTTGTCGTTTATATTTTAATTCGATCACAAGAAAGTTATGCTTTAGACATTAAAAATTGGCTCTATTCCCAAGATATCTTAAAAAGGATTTTTATGATTGGATTACCAGCCGGTATACAACAATCTATTACTGCATTTTCAAATATTTTTGTTCAGGGTTATATTAATGCTTTTGGTTCTTCTTGTATGGCTGGATGGAGTTCTTATAGTAAAATTGATACTTTTGTCATCTTACCAGCACAAAGCATTGCACTAGCCTCAACAACATTCGTGGGTCAAAATCTTGGGGCCAGAGATATTCCTCGTGCTAAAGAGGGAACTAAAATTTCCCTTTATATCTCGCTTACAACAACCCTCATTTTATCTATCCTTTTAAACGTAGGTGGTGTAACGATGCTTAAGATTTTCTCTTCTGAGCAAGAGGTCATCCATTATGGGCACATTTTCTTAAAATGTTGTTCTCCATTTTATGTATGTATCTGTATGAATCAGATCTATGCAGGGGCTCTGCGTGGAGCGGGAGATTCAACTGCACCTATGGTGATTATGCTCTTTAGTTTTGTGGTCTTTAGACAGATTTTACTTTTCATCGGTACAAAGATCATCAACTCTATCTACTTTGTAGCACTCAGTTACCCTATGGGATGGATCGTTTGTAGTTTGTTAATGTATATCTATTATAAAAAAGAACGCTGGTTATCGATCTTTCTTCATGCACAAGATACCACCGATACAACAACATTAACCCAGGACTAGAATGTCTCTCTTTTGAATAAATAATAACTATGGAAGGGGGAACGATATGAATTTATTCTTATTATTAATTGCTTTAGTGATTTTAGTATGTGTTTTAAGTCAACGTATCTCAAAAAGACTAGGCATTCCTATGCTTCTTGTCTTTATCATATTAGGTATGCTCTTTGGAAGTGAAGGGATTTTATCTATTCCTTTTGAAAATTATACCATTGCACAGAATATATGTTCTATTGCACTCATCATCATTATGTTTTATGGAGGATTTGGCACCAATTGGGAAACTGCTAAACCGGTTTCTAAACAAGCTATTCTCTTATCGACATTAGGTGTATTTCTTACAGCTCTATTTACTGGATTATTTTGCTTTTTTATTCTACACATAGATTTACTTGAAAGTCTCTTGATTGGAGCATTGATTAGTTCAACAGACGCAGCTTCTGTATTTTCTATTTTACGTTCTAAAAAATTAAATTTAAAAGAAGGAACCGCTTCTTTACTTGAAATTGAAAGTGGTAGCAACGATCCCTGTTCTTACATGCTTACTATGACTTTTTTATCTTTATTAAATCAAGAAATTAGTGGTATGGATATTTTTAAAATGATTTTTCTACAGATTGTCTGTGGTATCATTATTGGTATAGGTGTTGCTTATGTTGGCCTTTATTTAATAAAACATTTAGATTTTGAAACTGAAGGCTTTGATACAGTGCTTGTTTTATCCATTTCTATCTTTTCTTATACTATTTCTTCTTTATTAGGCGGCAACGGTTATCTAAGCACTTATATGACAGGTATTCTTTTAGGAAATCAATGGATTCCCAATAAAAAAGCGCTTGTCCATTTCTTTGATGGCTTAACAACTTTAGCTCAGATGTTAATTTTTTTCCTTTTAGGATTACTTGCTTTTCCTTCTCTTGTAATTAAAAATTTAGTTTTTGCTTTCTTCATTGCTTTATTTTTAACTTTTATTGCACGTCCAGTAACCGTTTTTAGCTTGCTTTCTCCTTTCAAACAAGGTAGCTTCCAACAAAAGTGCTTAATTTCTTTTGCTGGTTTAAGAGGTGCGGCTTCTATTGTTTTTGCGATTATGGCTACAACACATGAAGCGATGTTCCAATATGATCTTTTCCATATCATCTTTGGCGTCGTTCTGTTTTCTATTGCTTTTCAAGGAACATTATTACCTTATGTCGCTTCAAAACTGAATATGGTCGATGAACACAATAATGTCTTGAAAACATTCAATGATTATAGTGACGAAGCTGATCTCCATCTTATTCGTATCCACTTAAACAAAAATCATGAATGGATACACAAACAGATTAAAGATCTAGGTTTACCGCGTCAACTTCTCGTGACCATGATTTTGCGCCATCAAACAACGATTGTCCCTACTGGTATGACTGAACTTTTAGAAGAAGATACCCTTGTTTTAGGAGCACTTGCTTTTAACGAAGGACATGAAAATCATTTAACCGAAATACGATTAGAAAAAGGTGATCCTAGGTTACACAAAGCGTTAAAAGATCTTCCAGATCATACACGTTTAATCATTCTCATTAAAAGAAATGGTGATTTTTTTATTCCTGATGGTGATACGATCTTATTAGAAAAAGATATTCTTATTTATCACTAAAAAAGCAACCAAGCTCATAAGAGTTTGATTGCTTTTTCTTTTGCTTATTCAAAAACTTTTCTTCCTACTCTAATATAAGTTGCTCCTTCTTCTAGTGCAACAGGATAATCATTTGACATTCCCATAGATAAATGGACCCATTCAGGATAAGTTCTTTGAATATGTTGAAGCCATTCTTTCATTTTTCTAAAATAAATTCTTGTATCCTCAGCTTCAATATTAGGTGCCATCATCATGAGTCCTACACCTTTTATATGCTTTTTACCTTCAACATAAGCGACCACATCATCAATTTCATTCTCTTTAAAACCATGTTTCGTTTGTTCTTGGGCAATGTTTATTTGAATAAGAATATTCATCACAATTTGATGTTTTTGGGCCTGTTTATCAATCTCATCAATAAGAGCATAATGATCTACAGAATGAATAAGACTTACTTTATCTATGATATATTTTACCTTGTTACATTGTAATGTGCCAATAAAATGAAACTCGCCATGGCCATGGTAAAGAGCATATTTATGAAGAAAGTCTTGTACTCTATTTTCTCCAAACAAATGAATACCATAAGATTCTAGAGTGTTGATGCCTATAATATCTGTATATTTTGTCGCAATAACAATTTTAGATGTATCTACCTCTTGTAATAAAAGCTTTAATTGCTGTTCTTGAACTTTCATTTGATGACAACCTTCTTTTGTTTTAAACGTTGATGCACTTGTCTTTTAAATAATGTATATAAGACAGAGAAAATTGGTATAAAGATAAGCATCCCTAAAATCCCCATCATACTGCCTCCTAAGGTCACTGCTACTAAGACCCAGATAGAAGGTAAACCTACTGAATTTCCTACTACACGAGGATAAATAAAATTTTCTTCTATTTGTTGAAGTACCAAAAATAAAACAATAAACCAAAACGCTTGAGAAATACTGACTGTACATATAAGAAGAATACCTACAATACAACCAATAAAAGCGCCAAAAACCGGAATCAGAGCTGTAAAAGAAATAAAAACACTAATGATCAATACATATGGGAACTTAAAAATAGACATGGTCACAAAAAACATCGTTCCTAAAATCAGGGCTTCTACACATTGACCAGACAAAAAATTAGAAAAAGCTTTATTTGAAAGTTCTACTATATCAACAAGCATATTTGCATGTTTTTGAGATAAATAAGCATAAGCTACCTGTTTACACTGATAACAAAGTTTTTCTTTTTGGAGCAATAAATAAATAGAAAAAACAAAACCAAGAAAAACTTCAATGAGCCCTGACACAATAGACATTGCTACACCAATGGTAGATGTAATAACTGTACTGGCTCCCATGGACAGCATACTTCGCAAATCATTGATCAAACCCTGCCAATCAATTTGGATAGCGTCAATCCATGCAATCCATTCTGATGCTTTTAATGGGTCCATATTCAAATGTTCAATGAACTCAGTAAAAAAGTTTTGCGAATTAATCACCAAGACCTCAAATGTATGTACTAAATCTGGAATCAGTAGAAATAACACTAACCAAATCATACCAAACAAAAAGATGTATGATAAAACTAAACTCACAATTCTATTAAAACGTTTTAACCAAGGCAAGCGACTTGTCACTAAAGAAACGCGCTTTTCAATCATCATCATAGGTGTATTTAAAACAAAAGCAATCGCAAACCCTAAAATAAATGGAAACAATAAAGATAATATTTTTGCTGCAATCCCTCGTAGAACAGAAAGATGGTTCACACTATAAAAAATCAATGCTGAAAAAGTAATGATTCCTAGTATTTTTTCTATGTTTCTTCGATTTAACTCCATATTTAGCCCTCCACTTTAATCTTATTTTACCACTTAGAATCGAATCTTTACAGTAAAATCATGATGACAAATAGGACATTCACAAACGTGATAACCTTTTTTAATGGGCAAACGTAAGACTTGATGACAATAGGGACATCTTCTAAAACGATAATGTTTTCCCTCTTTAAAACGTCTTTTTAACAATCTGATACTCGCTTTGATCTTATTTAAATACTTTAAAAATTGTTGGTTCTCTTGATATCTTTGATAGACCTTTCTAGAATAAACACGATATAAAGCATAGATCATGATACATGTTGCTAAAATGGATAATATTAAAGAACGCACAAATATATTCACAACTTCAATGATGACATATATACCAAAAAGATAATAAAACAATTGATCTATTCCATATCTTCCCATCATCCAAGCTCTTAACTTTTCTTTGAATTGCATTTTTTTCACTCCTTTATCATCATCATAAACCTACTTTTTGAACTTCGTTTGAACAAAAAATGTTAGTCTATACAAAATAAACTAACATCCACAAACTAAATGAATGAGACGACATATCTCTATTACGGTCTCTTTTAACTGCATCTTAGCTACTTGTTTATCTAAAGCTTCTTCTAAAGTCATCGGGCGTCTTAAAATTGGAAAATAAGCATCAATGCCTATTTCATGACATCTCGTTGCATTTGGACCAATACAACCAGCCAAAGCAATGACCTTTTTATCATATTTTTTAGCTAACTGACTAACACCGCTAGGTCCTTTTCCCATCGCTGTTTGTCCATCAATACACCCCTCTCCTGTCATGACCAGATCTGCAGTACGAATGGCTTCTTCTATTTGCAGAGCCTCTAAAACAATATCTATACCCGGTCTTAAAGTAGCTTTTAAAAATGTCAAGAAGGCATATCCTAATCCACCCGCGGTCCCTACACCGGGAATATTTTGATAGTCTAAATTAAATTTCTTTTTAACACATTCACTAAAATGTAAAAGTGCTTCATCCATATCTCTTATCATATCAACATCGGCACCTTTTTGTGGACCAAAGACAAAGGAACATCCTTCTTGACCACATAATGGATTTTGAACATCACATGCTATTTCAAAAGTAGCTTCTTTAAGGGCTGGATGGACATGTTCATTACTTATGGATTTGATCCTTTTTAAATCTCGAGCACCATAAATACATGGATGTCCTTGGTCATCAAAAAATTGATAGCCTAATGCAGAAAGCATTCCTATACCACCATCATTGGTTGCACTACCCCCTAATCCAATTAAAAAATGACGATATCCTCGATTAAGTGCATCTATGATCATTTCACCAACACCATAGGTTGTCGTATCTAAAGGACAACGCTGTTTCTCAGGTACTAAAGTCAGTCCCGCAGCTTCAGCAATTTCTATGATGACCGTATCATGGACCATACCATATTGTGCTTCTACTTTTTGTTTGATAGGACCACATACTTGTACTGTATGATAAATACCTTTCAATCCATCAACCAATGTTTGCATCGTGCCTTCGCCACCATCAGCTAAAGGAAATACTTGAACTTGATCTTGTTTTAAAGATTCAATCGCTTCTTTTAAAGTTTCTCCTGCTTCTAAAGAACTTAAGCTTCCTTTAAATGAATCTACAGCAACAACGATATTCATATCTATTCTCCTATTGTTTTCAATTGATATTCTACAACATCTTTCAAAGACAACGTATTATCTAAATGATAAACAACATGAGTCAAAACAGTATGACCATCATTGATGTATGTTTCTATCACTTGATGATCGATATATATATCCACATGAATAGGATCATCAAAAGGTTGTGTTTCAAAATAGGTTCCTGCACATAATTTTTCATTAAATAATTCTGCTCCCTCTACAAAAACATGTTGGCGATCAACACAAACTTTATGATTTTTTACAAACAATTGATATCCACCAATATTAATTTCACTACCTTCTTGTAAGTCTGCGCTTAATAAGAAAGGTTCATTTAAAGAAAAATAATCTACATCTTGGTTAAACCTTTGAGCAATAGATGGATGTACTGGTGTATAAACATGTTGATCACGATAATCAACAAGACGTGGTAATGTCATCATTCCTTTCCACGTACCATCTTCACTTGCCTCAGGCATACGTAACCAGAAAATAATGATTCGTTTTCCTTCTTCATCTAGTGTTGTCTGTGGTGCATAGACATCTAAGCCTGCATCTAAGAATTCAAAATCTCCTACACGTTCTAGTTTAGCCTCTTTCGCATCAAATGTGACTGGTGCTATCATCGCATGACTAGGATATTGATTTTCCTCTTTCATAACGTGTTCTGGAGACATGATCAAAAAGCGTTGCCCGTTGACCTCAAACAAGTCTGGACATTCCCACATTGGACTACCTAAAACATCATCTTGATAATTATTTTTAAATGACCATTCTATAGCATCTTCACTTTGATAAAACAAAAGTTGTCCTTTTGGTATCCCATTTTCTTCATTTCTACTTCCAACGACAAGATAATAATGTTCATCTTCATACCAAACTTTTGGATCACGCGTATGCTCACTACTGCCTATGACACCATCTAATACTGGAATGATTTGTTTTTTTGTTTGATCATTAAAATGGAATCCATCTTCACTGATCATCATAGCTTGCGAAGCAATAAGATGTCCTAGATTACGATGAATATCTTCTGGGTCAGGTTGACTATAAACAATAGAAGTATAATAAAGATACAGACGCCCATCTACCTCTATAGCAGAACCAGAAAAACAACCATTACGATCATAACTTTTGCTTGGATATAAGGCAATACCTAAGTCTTCCCACTCAACAAGATCTTTAGATATTTTATGTCCCCAATGCATCGTTCCCCAAGAAGTATCATAAGGAAAATATTGATAAAATAAATGATACCATCCTTGATAATAAATGAATCCATTAGGGTCATTCATCCACCCCTTAGGGGCTGTAACATGTAAATACGGCTTTTTCATAGTGTTCCTCCTCAATATATTTTTCACATTTTAAAGTCATTTCTCTTCAATAATAAAATAAATCATTCATTACGTATATTTTTTAACTTATTAAAGATATTTCTACTTTTTATGATCCTTTTTCCATGCCAAAATCTGTTTTAATCGTAAAGAAACTTTTGCCTCAGCTCCTTGGTTTGTTGGGTGATAATAACGCTGATGTTCAAGTCGATCAGGAAGGCAAGTCATTGCTGTGATTTTTTCTTCGTAATCATGAGCATATTGATAACCTTTGCCATAATCTAATTCCTTCATAAGCTTTGTAGGTGCATTTCTAATATGCAAAGGAACTGGATCTGCCATGGTTTCTAAAGCATCTTTCTTTGCTTGCTCATAAGCTACATATAAAGCATTTGACTTAACAGATAATGATAAATAAGTTACAACATGCGTTAAATGAACGCTACATTCTGGCATACCAATGAAATGACACGCTTGATAACCGGCAACAGCTATTTCTAAGGCACGACTGTCAGCCATACCAATATCTTCACTAGCAAAACGTACAAGACGTCTAGCAATATACAATGGATCTTCGCCAGCTTCTAACATTCTAGCTAACCAATAAATAGCAGCATCCACATCGCTATTTCTCATAGACTTATGTAATGCAGAAATCAAATTATAGTGCTCTTCTCCTTTTTTATCATACAATAAAAATTTCTTACTGGTACACTGTTCAATCACTGCTTTAGATATATAAATACCGTCTTCTTTTTTCTCACCATTAAGTACCGCCATCTCTAAGGTATTTAATGCCATTCTGGCATCGCCATTCGAAAAAGCTGCAATCATATAAAAACTATCTTCTTCCATGATAACATGATCTTCTTTAAAACCACGCTCATCATCTAAAGCATGATGTAATAAAGTCACAATGTCTTCTACCGTTAAAGCCTGAAGTACGAAAACCTTGCAACGTGATAAAAGAGCTGAATTAATTTCAAACGAAGGATTTTCTGTCGTTGCTCCAATCAAGATAATGCTTCCTTTTTCAACATAGGGTAAAAAAGCATCTTGTTGTGCTTTATTAAAACGATGAATCTCATCAACAAAAACAATGGTTCTGACCCCTAAAGCATGGAGATCCTCTGCTTGCTTCATGACATTCTTAATATCTTTAATGCCTGAAGTGACAGCACTAAAATCAATAAATTCAGATTTTGTCTTATTGGCAATAATCCGTGCAAGGGTTGTTTTTCCTACACCTGGTGGGCCCCAAAAAATCATCGATGGAACTTCATCATGTTCAATCAATTGCCATAAGATCTTGTCTTTCGCAATCAAATGTTGTTGTCCTACATACTCTTCTAAAGTACGAGGTCTTAAACGACTCGCTAATGGATCCTTAAATTGTATATTATTCATACGATCACCCACTTTCTCTTATTATATCAAAACTAAAACTATAAATCTTCATTTTAATTTTAATCAAAAAAAAGGAAATATAATACATATACATCCTTTTTGTTTTTAATGAAACATATCCTTTTTAATAAAAATATAGGTAGCAATTAAACAAGCAACAATTGCTAATAATGTTGGGAACCACCATGTTGCAACCGGTAATCCTGTGACATTCATCCCATAGAAACTAAAAATAATATTAGGTATAGCCATTACAATGGTAATCACAGTTAATACTTTCATGACAATATTTAAGTTATTTGAAATAACAGAAGCAAAAGCATCCATGGTTCCTGAAAGAATATTTGAATAAATATTACACATTTCTATAGCTTGATGAATTTCCACAAGCACATCCTCTAGCAAATCTTGATCTTCTTCATAAAGTTTAATTAACTTTCCACGCATGATCTTATTCAGTGTAATCTCATCTGTTTTTAAAGATGTCGAAAAATAAACAAGTGACTTTTCTAATCCCAGCATTTGAATTAGCTCTTTATTTTGCATAGATTTATGTAATCTTTTTTCTGTCATTGATGATAAGCGTTCAATTTGACGTAAATAAATCAAATAACGTTGAGATATTCTTAGCAACAATAAAAGTAAAAAACGTGTCTTCATACTTGTATTGACACCTTTTACCTTACCTAGTGCCATATCTTCAATATTCAAATTTTCATACAAACATATCGTTACAACATATCCCTTCATCATGACGATACCCATAGGTAAAGTTGTATACTGAGGCATGCCCGAACTATATTCGTCATCAACATCATCTACACTGGGATAATCAACAATCACTAAGGTTTGTTTAACATCTTCATCATAGTCAATATGTGAACTTTCTTCAGCATCCAATGATGCACTAATAAATTCTGGTAATACCCCTAGTTCAGTAATTAAATACTGTTTTTCTTCTTCTGTTGGTGCAACAACATTGATCCAACAATCTACTTCTGGTTGTGAAATTTTTTTAATTTCATGATTAAATGTTTTGTAAAATGATAACATATTTTCCTCCATTTCTCAGGAGGACGTGTTGATGCCTCCTGTTTTATTTTCTCCTATTCGCTCGCTCCGGCACAGGGGACATAACAACACCTTCTTTCTACCTTTTTATTATAACACGAATGTGATTTATAAGTCGCTTAAAAATCATCATTTTTCAAATCTTTCCACGCTTTTAACCCATATTTTGAATCTGCATTTTTTACTGCTCTTAAAATAGCTTCTGACATGACATTAGCACTTAATGTCCCTACCATATCTTGATCAGCCACCACATCTCCTAAAGATAATGCATAAATGGTATCTCCATCATGACTGGTATGTACAGGACGTATAGCACGAGCATATCCATTATGTGTCATACCAGCAATCTTACATAATTCTCTTTTATCAAACTTAGCATTGGTCAAGATAACTCCAATTGTCGTATTCGTGGCTAATGATGCACTTAAAGCTTCATAGCCTCCAAAAATTTCATCTTCGCTTGAACGTAAAGAACATCTCTCTTCATTTAATAGACCAGCTATTTGCTGTCCATTTTTCCAATCGTAAACATCACCTAAGGCATTAACGACAACGATAGCCCCTACTTTTAAATTTCCCACTTGAATAGCATAACTGCCAATACCTGCTTTCATAGCATAGTTCATACCATATAACTTACCTATACTAGCACCTGTTCCAGCACCATAATTACCATCTTGATAATTGCCTGGATAAGCATTTTGACATGCTTCATAGGCCATTTTTTGATCTGGTCTTATTTTCATATCACCCACTGTTAAATCAAAAATACAAGATTGGCAAACTAAAGGTACTTTTGTAATGCCTACATCTAATCCAAGATTTTTTTCTTCTAAGAACTTCATGACACCACCAGCTGCATCTAATCCAAAGGCACTACCACCACTTAATAAAACCGCATGAATCTTTTGTGCTGCTGCAAGTGGCTTTAGTAATTCACTTTCTCGTGAAGCCGGTCCGCCACCACGAACATCTAGCCCAGCAGGTGCTCCTTCTTCCATAATAAGCACCGTGCACCCAGTTCCTGATGATTCATCTTGTGCTTGACCAATTTTTATACCTTCAAAATCTAAGATACTGATTTCTTTCACTGTTATCCATCTCCTTATACATTACTTTACATTGTATCTTTGCATATGTTGATATAATGCCCCTATTAAATTAGCATCATTACGATATTGACATACCACTAATTCAAAGCGTGGTGCATCATATTCTATATGATCAAAAATATCATCGACATGTTTTTGAATGAGATCCAACAATAATGGTTGAGCACTAATACCGCCACCAATCGCTATCTTTTCACAATCAAAGATAGTATGAATGTTCCATAATTGAATCGCTATTTCTTGCGCAAATTCATTAAGTGCATCATGAACTGCTAAATTTCCTTGTTTAGCCATCTCAAAAATCTCAATACCTGTAAAAGATTGCTGCGTTTGTAAGTGTTCTTGGACATGTAACAGTAACCCAGCAATACCCGTTCTTTTTGACCACGTCGTTGTTTTGGCATATGGATCATGATAGTCTGTCTTGATAGATGAAAATTCACCAGCACTATAATGCTTTCCTATATGCACTTGATGATCTTTAACCAAACATCCGCCAATACCTGTCCCCAAAATCACAACAG
>CANPGX010000010.1 GCA_947573745.1 uncultured Erysipelotrichaceae bacterium
AACAGCTTGTTTACGTTCTGATTCAGTTAACTTACCTTTACGATAGAACTTTTTAATTTCTTCAAGTTCTTCTTCTGCCTCTTGGAATAAAGCGTATTTAGCCTCAGGCACTTGAATATCATTAACAGATACCGTAATACCAGCAATCGTTGAATAATAGAATCCTTGATCTTTCATCTTATCCAACATGATACTAACATTGGCCATCTTTGATTGTTTGAAAACTTCATCAATGATATTTCCAAGCGCTTTTTTATTCAAAGGCTTGATAACTGGTGTTTGAGCAATATGCTCTTTAATATTTGTTCCATAAGGTACAAAATATTTATCTGGTGTTGCCACTAAATTATCTGTAGTTGGATCATTGATAAACGGGAATTCCCCATCAAAAATTTCATTAAAGATAACTTTTCCAACACTTGTTATTAAATAGCATTGATTTTGTTGTGGTGTAAAAGTCTGATTTTTCAAAGAACTTGCACGAATAGCAATTCTTGTATGAAGATGTACCGTTTTAGCAGCATAAGCTAAACGCACTTCATTTGGATCTTTAAATACAGATCCTTCTCCAATAGCACCTGCTTTTTCAAGGGTTAAGTAATAGTTTCCTAATACCATATCCTGGCTAGGTGTAACAATTGGCTTTCCATCTTTTGGTCCTAAGATGTTTTTAGAACCTAACATCAATTGACGTGCTTCTTGAATAGCTTCTTTTGATAAAGGTACATGGACCGCCATTTGGTCTCCATCGAAGTCTGCATTAAATGCAGGTGTAACAAGTGGATGCAAACGAATAGCACGTCCTTCCACCAATTTAGGTTCAAATGCTTGAATACCTAAACGGTGTAGCGTTGGCGCACGATTTAATAATACAGGATGTTCTTTAATAACATCTCCAACAATTGGCCAAATGCGATCATCCATTCTATCAATTAAGCGTTCAGCATCTTTGATATTACGGGCAATTTCTTTTGCAACAAGACCACTGATAACAAATGGTTTAAATAAATTCAAAGCCATCTCACGTGGAATACCACACTGATACATCTTTAAATCAGGACCCACCGCAATAACAGAACGTCCTGAATAATCAACACGTTTACCTAATAAGTTTTGTCTAAAACGTCCTTGTTTACCCTTTAATGTATGTGAAAGTGATTTTAATGGGCGCCCACCAGCACCTGTAATAGCTTTAGAACGACGTCCATTATCAATAAGGGCGTCAACAGCCTCCTGTAACATACGTTTTTCATTTTGCACGATGATAGAAGGAGTTCCTAATTCAAGTAGTTTTTTCAAACGATTGTTACGTGTGATAACACGACGATACAAGTCATTTAAATCACTCGTTGCAAATCGACCACCATCTAATTGAAGCATTGGTCTTAAATCAGGTGGTATCACAGGAAGAACATCCATGACCATCCACTCTGGTTCATTATCACTACTTCTAAAAGCTTCTATCGCTTCCAAACGCTTCATTAATTTAGAACGTCTTTGTCCTTGTGCTTCTTTTAATTCTTTAGTTACATTTTCAAATTCAGTATCAAGATCTACTTTTTGTAGCAAGATCTTAATAGCTTCAGCACCAATCTTAGCTTCAAAAGCATTGCCAAATTTTTCATAGCAACTACGATAATCTCTTTCAGATAAAACTTGTTTATACTCTAAAGGCGTATTACCTTTATCTGTCACGACATAACTAACAAAATAGATGATCTCTTCAAGTTGTTTAGGTGACATGTCTAAAACTAATCCCATTCTTGAAGGAATCCCTTTTAAATACCATATATGAGCAATAGGTGTCGCTAATTCAATATGCCCCATACGTTCACGACGAACTGAAGCCTTTGTAACTTCAACACCACAGCGATCACAAACAACACCCTTATATCTTACTTTCTTATACTTACCACAACTACATTCCCAATCCTTTGTCGGACCAAAAATTCTCTCGCAGTATAATCCATCTTTTTCTGGCTTTTGAGAACGATAATTAATCGTTTCTGGCTTTTTAACTTCGCCATAAGACCAAGCACGAATTTTCTCTGGAGACGCTAATCCTATTTGTATTGCTGAAAATTTATTAAACTCTGCCATAGGTTATGTCCCTCCTTATTCCTCATCTAGATGACTTTTTAATTCTTCATCTAGTTTTAAATCATTCATTTCTTCATCGAATGTTTCTTCTACTTCTTCTAGTTCTTCATCGTCGTAATCATCTTCTAAATCTTCGTTTCTTTCTTGACGTGGTGTTCTTTCACGTTCTTCATCCATGGATGTTGGGAAACGTCTTTCTTCATCCTCAATACGACGCATATCAATTTCTTCACCCTGATCATCTAATAAGCGCACATCTAATGCTAAAGCTTGTAACTCTTTTTTCAACACTCTAAATGATTCTGGGATACCTGGTTCTGGCAGCTCTTGTCCTTTGACAATAGCTTCATAAGTTTTAACACGTCCAACAACATCATCAGATTTAACTGTTAAAATTTCACGAAGTGTATAGGCAGCACCATAAGCTTCTAATGCCCAAACTTCCATTTCTCCAAATCTTTGACCACCATTTTGTGCTTTTCCACCTAATGGTTGTTGTGTGACTAAAGAATATGGTCCTACAGAACGTGCATGAAGTTTATCATCAACCATGTGAGCCAATTTGATCATATACATGATTCCTACAGAAATCTTAGAATCAAATTCTTCGCCAGTACGACCGTCAATCAACGTCTGTTTTCCATCTTTTGGCATACCTGCTTCTGCCATAATCGCTTCCAAATCAGATGGGTGTAAACCATCAAAAGCTGGTGTCGCAATATACAATCCTAATTTTTTAGCAGCATAGCCTAAGTGAAGTTCCAAAACTTGTCCGATATTCATACGACTTGGTACCCCTAATGGGTTAAGCATGATATCTAATGGTGTACCATCTTTTAAATGTGGCATATCTTCAATTGGAAGAATTCTTGAAATGACACCCTTATTACCATGGCGTCCTGCCATCTTATCGCCCTCAGAAATCTTACGTTTTTGAACAATATATACTTTCACCACTTGATTAACACCTGGTTGTAATTCATCACCATTTTTACGGGTAAAGATCTTAACATCATGAATGATACCTGCACCACCATGAGGTACTTTTAAAGAATTATCTTTCACTTCACGTGATTTTTCACCAAAAATAGCTAATAATAACTTTTCTTCCGCAGACAATTCTGATTGACCTTTTGGTGTTACTTTTCCAACTAAAATATCGCCTTCTTTAACCTCAGCACCAATCATGATAATACCATTACTATCCAAATTTTTACGTGCTTCTTCACCAACATTTGGAATATCACGAGTAATTTCCTCAGGCCCTAATTTTGTTTCACGACATTCAATTGTATATTCTTCAATATGAATAGATGTATAAACATCTTCTTTAACTAAACGTTCTGACATGATAACAGCATCTTCATAATTATAACCATTCCATGTCATGAAGCCAACAAGAACATTTTGTCCTAAAGCTAATTCACCTTGTTCCATTGATGGTCCATCAGCCAGAACTTCACCTTTAAGGACTTTATCACCTACCTTGACAATTGGTCGATGATTAATACATGTTCCAGCATTAGAAATAGAGAATTTTAATAAACGATAATTTCTTTCGCCACTTTCTCCTTCAACAACAACTTTCTTGGCATCGACATACGTTACAATACCATCTTCTTTAGCTACAACAGCACTTCCGGAATCACGTGCAGCTTGGAATTCCATACCAGTTCCAACATAAGGTGTATGTGGATTTAATAGAGGAACTGCCTGACGTTGCATGTTCGCTCCCATTAAGGCACGCGTTGCATCGTCATTTTCCAAGAAAGGAATGCAAGAAGTCGCTACAGAAACAATCTGTTTTGGTGAAATATCAATGAAATCTACCGTTTCACGACGCGCCATGATATTTTCACCCAAATGACGAGCAATAACTTGTTCATCTAAAATTGTACCCTGTTCATCTGTTTGCACATTGGCTTGTGCAATAATGAAATTCTTCTCCTCATCAGCTGTTAAATAATGAATATCATCTTCATCAATCACGCAATGGTTCACTTTACGATAAGGCGTTTCAATAAAACCATATTTATTAATCTTAGCATAAGAAGCCAATGTTGAAATTAAACCAATGTTTGGCCCTTCAGGTGTTTCAATTGGGCAAATACGACCATAGTGAGATACGTGGACATCACGCACTTCATACCCAGCACGATCACGAGATAATCCTCCAGGCCCTAATGCAGATAAACGACGTTTATTGGTCAATTCTGCTAATGGATTGATTTGATCCATAAATTGTGATAACTGGCTTGATGAAAAGAACTCTTTCATGGCTGCTGTCAATGGACGAATATTCGTTAATGATTGTGGTGTCACTGAATCCATTTCTGAAAGTGACATTCTCTCTTTAACCACTCTTTCCATTCTTGATAAACCAATTCTAAACTGGTTTTGGATCAATTCGCCGACAGAACGAACACGACGATTTCCTAAATGATCAATATCATCTAATAATCCAATACGTGACATGTAATTAACACGATCTTCTGGTGCATAATCCAATTTATCAAAAATATCAACAAGATTAAACATATAAGAATATGCAGCAATCATATCACTAATGGTAATAAATTTACTATCTAAACTTAAATCTGTACCAATGATACGCATTTTCTTATCTTTAACTTCATCAACATAAACATCAATATATTGAACAGTGCTATGTGAATTTAAGCGTGGATTAGTTGGAATTTCATGAAGATGTGCACCAGCTTCAAAAACAGGCTTTACAAGATCAATCTTTTCCTTATCCATATAAGTACCTTCTGGTAAAACAACATGACCATCAACATCTACAATATCCTGTGCTAAAACACGATACTGCAAACGATCTAAAAGACTCAATTTTTTCTTTAATTTAAAACGGCCTGCTTTTGCTAGATCATAACGTTTACGATCAAAAAAGCGTGTATATAAAAGGTTATTTGCACCATCTAAAGTTGCTGGTTCACCAGGTCTTAACTTGTTGTGGATTTCAATTAACGCTTCTTCCATATTATTTGTTGGATCTTTCGCAAAAGTATTTAAAATGTATGGATGATCACCAAATACAGAAATAATATCTTCATTACTTGATAATCCAAGGGCTCTCAATAAAATTGTACCAGGAATCTTTCGTGTACGATCAATACGCACATTGAGAGATTCTTTAATATCATTTTCAAATTCTAACCATGTTCCTCTTGAAGGGATAACGCTTCCGGTAAATAATGTTTTTCTACTTTTATCTAGTGCTGTTGAATAGTAAGCACCTGGTGAACGTACTAATTGTGAGACGATAACACGCTCTGCACCATTAATAATGAATGTTCCACCATCTGTCATCAACGGAAAATCTCCCATAAAAACTTCATTTTCTTTGATTTCTCCGGTCGTTCTATTGACAAGTCTCAAGGTAGCACGTAAAGGTGCTGCAAAATTTGCATCACGATCTTTACTTTCATCTGCTGAATATTTAGGTTTGTCAAAACGACAATCTACAAATTCTAAAGATAATGTTTCATTAAAATTTGTAATTGGATAGATGTCTTCAAAAACTTCTTTAATTCCCTCTTCTTTAAACCAGGCATAAGAATTTGTCTGAATTTCAACTAAGTTAGGCAGTTCTAATGAACCACTGATTCGAGAATAATTGCGACGGTTAATTCTACTTTTTACTTTGGTTTTTGTTTGTTCCACGCACATTCCACCCTTCATCTTGATTTATTTCTACTGTTTTAAGTGCACACAAAAAGACCACTTTAAAACATGAGTAGGCATTTTATTATACTAGCACAAAAGCCTATATGCGTCAACAAGATTTTTCTTTATTGACACATATTTTTCTAACATATCTGTGGTCTTATTCTTTTTTCGATTTAATAATATAATATCCCTTATCTTTCGCTATCACTTCTGCATTTCCAAAAACTTCTTTCATTTTCTTCAATGCGCTTGGGGCACCCTGTTTCTTTTGAATGACTATCCAAAGTTCCCCCTGTGTATGCAAATGATTGAATGCGCCTTCTAAAATAGAAAAAACAACTTTCTTTCCTGCCCGAATAGGCGGATTAGACACAATCACATCATAGGTATCCATGACCTGTTGATAAACATCACTTTCGTGAACGTCGATATCTTGTAAGCCATTTTTAATGACATTTTGTTTGGCCAAATGGATTGCACGCTGATTTACATCAACTAATGTCATGTGAGAAAACGGGTAAACCTTTTTCAAGCATAGCGAAATAGCACCATAACCGCATCCAACATCCAACAGTGTATGCATCCATGGTTGATAAATAAAATTCTCCATCAGAGCACAACTACCATAATCTAATCTATTTTTCGAGAAAACACCATCATCACTCAAAAAACAAAGAGTTTGATCTTTAAATTGATAACGGAGTTCTTTTTCATGTGAAGGAAGATCTGTATTATTCGTATAATAATGTGTTGTCATAAACCATTTTACAAATAAAAGAGCCTTTAAAGAAAGGCCCTTTTAAATGAATCTCAAGATTATTTTACTTCTACAGTTGCTCCAGCAGCTTCCAATTTTTCTTTAAGTGCTTTTCCTTCTTCAGCTGGGATATTTTCTTTAATTGGTGAAGGGCATTTGTCTACTAAGCCTTTTGCTTCAACTAAACCTAAACCAGTAATTTCTCTTACAACTTTGATAACTGCTACTTTTGTAGCGCCAGCGCTTGTTAAAGTTACAGTCACAGTTGAAGGTTCATTTGATGCAGCGTCATCGCTTGCAGCAGCTACAGCTACAGGTGCAGCAGCAGTAACGTCGAATTTTTCTTCAATTGCTTTTACTAAATCATTTAATTCTAAGATAGTAGCTTCTTCTAAGTAAGCTAAAATTTCTTCATGTGTTAATTTTGCCATGTTATGTTTCCTCCATTTTTTAATTTCTTATAAAGCTTACGCTTCACTTGCAGCTTCTTCAGGTGCTGCGCCTTTACTATCAGCAACTGCTTTAACAACACGAGCAAATTTGCTGATTGGTGCTTGTAAGCATCCTAATAACATAGAATACATACCTTCACGATTTGGTAATGTAGAAATCTCTTTAATTTGATCAGTATCTAATACTTTTCCTTCTACGATACCTGCCTTTAATACCAACGCTTCATGTTTCTTAGCAAATTTTGCTAATACACGAGCTGGTGCTACAGCATCGTTATGACCGAATACAATAGCGTTTGGTCCTTCTAAATAAGAACTAATCGCATCATAGCCTAAATCTTGTGCAGCTCTATGAACCAATGTATTTTTGTAAACTTTCATCTCTACATTTTCGTCTCTTAAATTGCGACGCAATTCCATTGTTTCTGCCACAGATAAACCACGGTATTCTACAACGACTGCCGATTGTGCATTTTTCAACTTGTCAGTAATTTCATTAACAACAACTTGTTTCAATGCAATAGCTTGTTCAGACATAGTCACACCTCCTATTAAAATTAATTTATGCAACAATATATCCATATGAAAAACTCCCACATCCAATAGACGCGAGAGTAGTAAAATAACGTAATATTACGTAATCTCCACCTCGGCAACATTTTTACACTTAACGTCGTTGCTGTCTACGGTATATTGATTGCTCCTGATTAAATTTGTGCAGTTTATTAACCTAAAACTTTAACGCTAGGTCCCATAGTTGAAGAAACAGAAATGTTCTTCATATAAGTTCCTTTAGCTGCACTTGGTTTGATTCTTAACAATAAGTCATAAATTGTCTTAAAGTTTTCAACCAATTTTTCACTTTCAAATGACGTTTTTCCAAACATCATATGAATGTTTCCATCTTTATCTGTACGATAAGTTACTTTACCAGCTTTCACTTCTTGAACAGCCTTAGCAACATCCATTGTTACCGTACCTGTTTTTGGGTTAGGCATTAAACCTTTAGGTCCTAAGATACGACCTAATTTACCTAACTCTGCCATCATATCTGGTGTTGCGATCATGACTTCGAAATCTAACCAACCTTTTTTGATTTCTTCTAAGATTTCACTACCACCTACAACATCAGCTCCAGCTTCTTTAGCTTCTTCAGCTTTAGCTCCTTGAGTAACAACTAATACTTTTTTAGATTTACCTGTACCATGTGGTAAAACAACTGCTCCACGTAATTGTTGGTCAGCATGTCTTACATCCAACCCTAAATTAAATGCAACATCAATGCTTGCATCAAATTTTACAGTACTTGTTTTCTTAACTAATTCAATAGCTTCTTCGATAGGATAAGCTTTTCCTTTTTCGATTAAAGCTTTTGCATCAGTATATTTTTTCCCTTTCTTTGCCATATTCTTTCCTCCTTTGTGGTCCAAGCGGATATTCCTCCCACTCATGACAATTCGATTTCTTATTCTTCTACTGTAATGCCCATATTGCGTGCTGTTCCGGCAATGATCTTCATTGCTGATTCAACATCGTATGCATTTAAATCAGGCATCTTATATTCAGCAATTTTCTTCAAGCCTTCTTTAGAAAGCGTACCTACAGACGTCTTTCCAGCTGTTGCTGAACCTTTTTTGATATTGCATTCTTTTAAAATCATCTCAGCTGCTGGTGCAGTTTTTAATACAAAATCAAAACTCTTGTCTTCGTAAACAGTAATGACAACAGGGACTGTTTCACCATGACGATCTTTTGTTTGATCATTGAATGCCGTACAAAATTTTGGCATTTGGATTCCGGCACCTGCTAAAGCTGGACCTGGTTTAGCTCCCCCAGCAGGGAATTGAATCTTAACGATCTTTGTTACTTTTTTACTCACGCGACGCACCTCCTATAAAAATTTGTCCGTGCTGTGGTCAAACAGACATAGTCCTCCCACGCATAAACGCACATAACGTGCCGCTTATTAATTATAACGTCTATCACATAAAATGCAAGTGTTTTTCAATAATTTTTCTCTTATGATAACAAAAAAAGACAGATTTTCAAATCTGTCTTAAATATCTACTTTCTCTAAATGAATCAGCTCAATCTCAATAGGTGTCAAAGACCCAAACATATTCACCAGTACTTTTCCCGTTTCTTTTTCCATATCCAAAGAATCTAAGATACCAGTCTTATCAACAAATGGTCCAGATAACACTTTAACTTCATCACCAATACCATAATTGATCTTAATAGATTCTGTCTTGATACCCATCTTTTTCAAAATAGGATCGATTTCATGTTTTGCTAGAGGGAATGGCTTAGCACCACCACCACTAGAACCAATAAATCCTGTGACTCCAGAAGTATTACGAACGATATACCACGCCTCATCTGTCATGATCATTTCAACCAAAACATATCCCGGGAACATGTTCGTTACTTTATTCACCTTTTTGCCGTCTTTGACGACAGTTTCAACATGTTCTGGAATCACGATTTGAAATAAACAATCTTGAAGTCCCATAGATTCAACACGTTTTTCTAAGTTTTCTTTAACTTTATTTTCATGTCCAGAGTACGTATTGACTACATACCACTGTCTTCCTTCATCATTCATGCCAGCCATCGTTAACTAATCCCCAATATCTTTAAGATCATGGCAATAATACCATCGCCTAAATAAAAGAAAATACCAAAGAAAACAGTAAAAGCCAACACTGTCAACGTATTCTTGGCTAATTGAGCTTTAGATAGCCAATGAACTTGTTTCATTTCCGAACGGATTCCTTTAATGGTACACCAATCTTTAAAACGAACTTTTACTTTTTCATCCATCAAACCTGATTTCATCGTTTCTATCTCCTTTACTTTGTTTCTTTATGTAATGTATGTTTATTACAACGTTTACAGAATTTATTTAATTCTAAACGTTCTGTATTGGTACGTGCATTTTTAGTCACAGTATAATTTCTAGAAAGACATTCACTGCATACTAAAATGACCTTTTTTTTCATATCATCACCTAATTTCATGTATACTCATTTATCATAATCAAATTTTAATGGCAAATCAAGGTTTTTTTATCTTGATTTTATGATTGATTCGATAAAGTGCATTACCAACACTACGAACAGGACATCCTAACATGTTCGCTATCTCTTGATGGCTATATCCCATTCTTGTCAAAAGAAAAACTTTTCGTTCCAATGTCGTTGCTTCTGTTTGAAGAATATGTTCAATGGCCGCCATTCCTTCTTTGACATACAACTGTCTTTCTGGTTTAAAATCATAGCGTTTGTCTTCAATCACTTCACTCAGTGTCATACTCTTGCCACCATTGTAAGAAGGCATCGACTCATCAAAAGAATACATATCTCTTTCAATAAAATATTTTTGTGTTTGATGATCTCTTGTCAAAGAATAGATACGTCGTTCTAAAACCAAATACATAAACGTTGAAAATAATGCATTTTGGTCTTCTCGGTAAGCATCCATCTGTCGATAAAAAGTCACCATCAATATTTGATATAAATCATCATGACTCATCCTCAATCCTTGATAACTTGATAACATACGATGAATGAGCGAATGAATCAGTCTCTGATATTTTTTAAATAAATAATCTTGGGCTATTTCGCAGCCCTGTCTTGTTAGATAAACAAGTTCATCGTCATTGTAACGTTCCACCGTTACACCCCTTTCTTTACAAAGGGTGACGAGATTGATAAATCTGATATAGAATCAATGCTGTTGCCACAGAAACATTTAATGAGCTCACATGCCCAACCATCGGCAAAACAACATGATAATCACAATGCTTTAATACAAGTGGAGAAATGCCAAAACCTTCTGACCCCATCACAATAGCCAGTGGCATACGATAATCTATACTGCGGTAATCTGTTGATTCATGATTATCACAAGCAACGATCCAATAACCACGCTGTTTCAATGTTTCAATCGTTCTTGTAAGATTTGTCACCTGACACACAGGAACATATTCTAGTGCGCCTGTTGAAACTTTTGCCACCGTCTCATTGAGTTGAACACTACGATGCTTAGGTAAAATAACGCCATCTACCCCAATGGCATCACACGTTCTAAGAATAGCGCCCAAATTATGAGGATCTTCTAATCCATCCAAAATCACAAGCAATGGATATTCGTGATGGATACGATCTAATAATGTTTCTAATTCAACATAATCATATCCTTCTATCTTCGCCACGACACCCTGATGGTTTGCTTTTCCAACCATTTTTTCAAAAAACGCTCTATTTGAAACAAAAGAATAAGGGATATTTCTCTTTTGGCATAACTTAACCATATCATTTCCTTTCAATGAAGCATTAAACCATACTTCATCGATCATCTTGTCCCCTTTTAATAATGCATTTACTGTATTTCTTCCATATATATATTGTTTCATATTTCCACCTGTATCGTTTCTTGGCTTTCCACAAACTCGCAATAATACTTAAATATTTCTTGGATTCTTTCTTCTCTTTTTTCTAAATGAAGCATGCCTATCATCGCTTCAAAACCCGTCGACTGATTATGAATCACAGCTCCTGTATTTTTAGGCGATCTTCTATTTTTAGCATTTCTTCCCCATTTATACCACTTTATTTCTTCATCACTTAACCACATTTGTGCCATCGCTTCTTTCATAAAACCAGCTTGTGCTTTAGCGCTGACAAAGCGGATAGCTTCTTTTTGTAATGCTTGTGATTTGACAACACCTTTTTCTACCACGAGGTAATCCCTGACATACACCTCAAAAACAGCATCTCCCACATAAGCAATCACTAAAGGATTGATTAAATCAAAACGCATTAGAGAATACCTTTCTCTTGCAACAAGATACGCAACTCATCTGCTTTCGCAAAATCTTTTACTTTTTTAGCTTCATCCCATGAACGATAGATTTCCAATGTCTTTTCATCCATCGTTACACCTTTAAATACAAAGCCTAACGTATCACACATCTTTAATAACGTATGATACATCTTAGATATAGCTAAAGGATCCTTTTCACGTTGACGCATCAATTGGTTCAGATTTTTGACACATTCTAAGATCTGTGTGAGTGCTAAAGACGTATTTAAGTCATCTTGTAAAGCAACTAACATATTTTCATAAATATCCTGATCAATCTGTGTTTCTTCTATATTTTGTAGCTGTAAATAAAGTGATGTTTGACGAACAACATTTTCAACTTTAGCCACTTCTTTCTTTACATTTTCAATGACTTCTTCTGAATAATTCAAAGGATTGCGATAATGACTAGAAATCATGAACCATTTATAAACATTGCATCCTAATTGTGCAATCAGATCTTTTGCCCATAATACATTACCTAATGACTTTGACATCTTTTCATTATTAATATTGATCATCTGATTATGCATCCAAACATTAGCAATAGGATGATGATGACAAGCCATAGATTGGGCAATTTCATTTTCATGATGTGGGAATTTTAAATCTTGTCCCCCGCCATGAATATCAATATGACCATCTTTAAAAATATCATTGATCA
The DNA here is from genome assembly GCA_947573745.1 of uncultured Erysipelotrichaceae bacterium. Lineage (GTDB taxonomy): Bacteria > Bacillota_I > Bacilli_A > Erysipelotrichales > Coprobacillaceae > CANPGX01. Next base: position 12,530 of record CANPGX010000010.1, read on the forward strand.
TCACAACACATTCCGTATGCCATCCAGGACGGCCTTGACACCATGGGCTATCGAATTGAATGCCTTCATCTGTTTTTTTCCATAATGTAAAGTCAGCAGGATTTTCTTTTAAGGTATTCTCTTCCACACGCTCACTAGCACCGGTCACTAAATCCTCCAAACGTATTTTTGATAACTGTCCATAACTTTCTATTTTACTCACTCTGAAATAAACATCGCCATCTTTTTCATAAGCATAGCCTAAATCTACCAGTTCCTTAATAAACGCCACAATTTGCTCCATGGTGTCTGTCACACGAGGAGCATACGTTGGAAACAATAAATTAAGTGCTCTTCTTACATCTTCATAAGCTTGAATATATTTATCTGTCAATGCTCTTTCAGTAATACCCTCTTTTTTTGCAGCTGCAATGATTTTGTCATCAACATCTGTAAAATTGGATACAAACGTCACCTGATATCCTAAAGCTTCAAAGGTTCTTCTAAGAACATCAAACACGATCATAGGCCTTGTATTGCCAATATGAACGTAATTGTATACTGTAGGCCCACAAACATAAATACTTACCTTTCCTTCTTCAATAGGTTTAAAATCTTCTTTTTTTCCTGTTAAACTATTAAACAATTTCATTTGATCACCCTCCTGAATAAAAAAAGCATTGGTGTACAGAAATATCCACAGTACATGCCTATGCTCTTATCTTCTTAACGCGAAACCACGTTCCTTCTTTTCAAAGGACTCAAATAGGGGCATGTCTTTAAAATTCAAATATTGTTTCACCGGCCCAATACTCTCTACTTTTCCTTTTAAAGTTCCAATCCTATTTATAATTTATTCATCTTTAATTTCCAGTGAATAGAGATATTTTGTCATCCCTTCTACTTTTTTGTCATACGTCTGCTGATTAGCACCATAGATATACATATATCTAATTCCTTTTGAATAAACAATCACAGCTTTAAATTTCCTTAAATCCGCTTTATATTCACTTAATACCTCATAACAATTTACACCATTATTCAATGTTGCCGGAACTACCGTAACAACAAATCCCTGTAACTCCATTTCATCACAATATAATTCAATCAATTCCTCAGGTGTATTATCATTATTGAAGGATTGACGCGTAAAACGTAAAAATTCTTCTCCTTTAAAGAATTCAATCATCAAATTTTGTGCATCCTTCACAACTTTACGCTCAGTTTCCGAAGCATTTAAAGCTTGATCGATACGATCTTGCTTTACAGTTTCCCATTTCTTAGGGTAATAAAGACTGACACGATCATCTACTTCATATTTTGCTCCATCTTTAGACAGATTCACACTATCTTCGTATCCTCCACAAGCTACTAGAGATAGCATCATGAAAAAAGATATGATGACTTTTCCTATTTTATTCATTATAGCTCATCTCCTAAAAGCATTATACACAAAAAAAAGCGCTTTTACAACCCAATAACAAAAAGGATGTCTCAGACATCCTTAAGTCGTGATCGATGGATAAGTATCTTTGTTCATCTTTAAAAATACCATTAAAATCACATAAAGAAGAATCTTATTCTCTACTCTCCTATTTTTTTAATAATTCTTCAAAAACAGATTCATAGGTTTCAGCGCTATTTTCCCAATCCAGCTTAGCTTGCATCGCATGAGATACCAGCGTATTCCAATGATCTTTCTTTGCATAAATACTTAAAGCATAATCAATGATATTCATCATTTCATCTGCTTGATAATGGGTAAAACTAAAGCCTGTACCCGTCATTTCATATTCATTATAAGGGATAACACTATCTTTTAAACCCCCTGTCTCACGAACGATAGGGATAGTGCCATAACGAAGAGACATCATTTGCGATAAACCACATGGTTCAAAAAGAGATGGCATCAAGAACATATCACATCCAGCATAAATACGACATGATAAACCAAAATCATATTTAAGCTGAACTGACAATTGATCTGGATGATATTTTTGTTGAGCAGCTAATGCTTCCTCATATTGACGATCACCCGCACCCAAAACCAAGACTTGAACATCACGTTTCATCAGTTCTTCCATCTTATTGACGATAAGATCAATGCCCTTTTGCCACGTTAATCGTGTCACGATACCAATCAATGGTACATCCTCTCTTACAGGAAGTCCTACTTCTTTTTGCAACGCTAGTTTATTCGCTAATTTACCAGTTTGTACTGTATCTACATTGAAATGTGTTGTGATATGTGGATCTTTCATTGGATCATTAATATCATAATCAATGCCATTTAAAATACCATATAAATCGGCTCCACGCATATTAAGAATATACTGTAAACCTTCACCATACTCTGGTGTTAAGATTTCACGCGCATAAGTTGGACTTACCGTTGTTACAATATCACTGTAAACAATAGCTGCTTTCATCATATTTAAGCATCCATCATTGGAGCATTGTGGGTAAATTCTTTGATCTAAACCAAAGAGACTTCCTAAATAATTAGGATCACATTTTCCTTGATAAGCAATATTATGAATCGTAAAAACAATCTTAAAATTCTCATAATATTCATAACTCCAATATTTTTCTTTATATAAAGGTGCAATCATCGCTGTTTGCCAGTCATGAAGATGAACGATATCTGGTCTTAATTGTAAATGCCCAATAGCCTCTAAAACGGCATTATCAAAAAAAGCAAAGCGTTCTTCATCATCTTTATACCCATACAATCCAGCACGGCCAAAATACTCTTCATTATCAATAAAATAAAATGTTACCTGATCTAACACTGCCTTAAAAACACCGCAATGTTTAACACGCCAACCAACATTAACACCAAAAGCCATGATATATTCCAATGTATCACCCATTTTCATATCGCGATATTTTGG
>CANPGX010000011.1 GCA_947573745.1 uncultured Erysipelotrichaceae bacterium
ACTTCATCTTGCTTTAAAAATGAATCCATCATTAGGTCAAGGAACTGAAAATGATCCATATCAAATAAGATCAGCAGATGAACTGATATGGTTTGCTAAGCAAGTCAATACTGGACAAAGTCATCTTTGTGCAAAATTGATAGCGGATATCGATTTAGATCAGGTTTTATGGGAACCTATTGGAAATGAATCTTATCCATATTCCGGTACATTTGATGGCGGAGGATTTATCATTAAAAATCTAAATGTATCTGGTCAACATCATCAAGGATTTTTTGGATATTGTGTTAATGCAAAAATTAAAAATATGACCATAGCCAATGGTCTTGTCAGTGGAACAGATTTTGTAGCTGGAATGATTGGTTATGCTAAAGATACGAGTATCTTTAATTGTATCAATGGTAGTGATATTTCTTCTACAGGGGGAAGTAATGGAGGTATTGTCGGTATCAGTGAAAATACTGAGATTATCCATTGTATCAATAAAGGAAATATATTAAAAGGTGGTTATCAAAACGGTGGTATTGTCGGTACGGCAAAGACTTCTTATATAGATTGTTGTATAAATTATGGAAATATTACAAATACAGATCATTCAGGTGGTATTGCGGCTTACAATGATGGTGGTATTGTATCAAATTGCTTAAATGTAGGGAATATTTCAACGATAGGATCACATTATTGTTATACGAGTGGTATTGTTGCGAATAATAGATTTGAAAATTCTGTTGTAAAGAATTGCTTAAATTTAGGTAGTTTATCAGGATCAGGTGGTTTTGGGTGTAAGGTGAATGCTATTGTCTGCGCTAATGATGAAAATGGAACTTATGCAGAAAATTGTTATTCTAAAGAGGGTTTAGGAAATCTAGGTCTAGTCAATCATAGTGATATTGTGACTGATGAAGAACTTAAATCAGGTGTTGTTGCATGGTGGCTTAATGAAGAGAAACTAGGTGTATGGGGACAAAATATTGGCATAGATACATATCCTAATTTTTCAGATGCTCCTGTATATCAATTTCCTGATGGTACTTTTAGCTCAATTTGTGATCATTCACTAAGTTCGAACTGTCCGACTTGTACAAAGAGTGTATTATGTTCTATTTGTGGTGCAGAACTTTTGGCAACTGGGCATAGTTTTACGAATTATATATCAAACCATGATGCCACTTGTACACAAAATGGCACAAAGATAGCTCAATGTGATGATTGTGATGCTATAGATACAATGGATGATGAAGGGACAATTTTGCCACATGAATACAAAGATGGATGGTCGATCAATCGTATAAGCCATTGGCGTGAATGTCAAAACTGTGATATTAAAAATGATGAAGCAAAACACATCTTTAAATGGGTCATTGATCAGCAGGCGACACATGTAGATAAGGGCTTAAAACATGAAGAATGTGAAATTTGTGGTTACAAGAAAGAAAGTATTGAAATACCAGTTTTAGGATCAAATCATGCTGGTGTAGAAACAGGTGATCAGACAAATAGAGGATTATATATATCCTTATTTGCTATGAGTGCATTGAGCATGGCTATCTTAGTAGTAGGGAAGAAAAAGAAGATGTTTATTTAAAAATCATCATTTGATATATATCAATTAAAAAAGACAATTAGATGTCTTTTTTAGTTTGATCAATAGGAAGAAGTGAATCATTAAAAAGATTTTTTGAAAAAATTTTATTGTGTTGACATAAATTTTTTATGATTGTATCCTTTAAATCGAGCAAGATCTTACTCAAAAATTAAAGGAGGAAGATATTTAAAATGTATCATGAAAGATTTAAAAAGAGTCATTATGAGGCTGGTTTTCATTATGGAAAATTATTATATGAACATGGTAAAATCATTTGTCATCAGCCCACTTTTAAAATAACAGAAGAAAGAAAAAAGTTTGCTGAGTCTTGTTTACCTATCTATGAAAAGTATTATCCAGAGATCCTAGAAGAAATTAAAGGATTAGCCATGGGACAACATCGTTCTTATGAAGATTTTTATACATTTTTACTCAGTATGTATTGTTTTGAATTTAATCCCCATTGTACGTGTATAGCGATGAAGGATCCTTATCATATTCTTTTTGGGAGAAATAGTGATTTTCTTGTTTCTTTGGAAAAGTTGTCTATGAATGTTTTATATAAATTAGATCATGTTTATGCTTTTAATGGGCATACGACTGCTTTTATAGAAATGGAAGATGGTATCAATGAATATGGTCTTGCTGTTGGATTAACGTTTGTTTATCCTACGATCATCAAAGCAGGATTGAATGCCGGGATGTTAGTACGGTATTTGCTTGAAAAATGTCAATCTACTAAAGAGGCTCTTTCGTTATTAAAAAAGATTCCCATCGCTTCGCAACAGACTTTGACGATAGCAGATAGAAGTGGTGATATCGTTGTTGTTGAGTGCAATAGTGAGAAAGTAGAAATTATGACACCTGATGATGAGAATGATTTTGTCGTAGCTACCAACCGATTCCATTTAGATATCATGAAACCTTTTAATCATGATGAAGTAGATGATTGGAGAGCAGAAGAAAGATATTTAGTGGCTTCTCATACATTAGAGGCCTATAAAGATCATTTTTCATTGGATTTAATGAAAGATATTTTAGCGGGTAAATATGGATTTATGTGCCAATATGATCGAAATAAGAATGCTGATACGATTTGGTCTGTCATCTATGATATAAAGAATAGTCGTATCTATCGAGCTGAAGGAAATCCCAGAAGAAAAAGTTTTAAAATAGATACGAGATTAAAATTTAAAGATGAATTTTGATGATCAATGAAAGAGTAGAGTAACCTGTGGTTTTTTAAGAAAACTAATGAGAAATGCTAGAGATAAGCATTTCTTTTTTTATAAGTTATTTTAGAGGAATTGATTACACATCTGCTGTGCAACGATTTATTTTACTTGGTTGATAGCGGTATCTATAATATAGGTAAAGGAGAAAACAATATGAATTTATCTGATTTAATTAAAAATGGTGATTTTATAAAATCGTCGGCAAAAAATTATCATGAACTCTATGATGAAATGAATGATCGATTAAAAATGATGAATTATGTAGAAAATGATTTTCTAGAAGCACTCTTGAAAAGAGAAGAAGCATATCCTACGGGTATTCAAACTGGAACATACAATATTGCACTACCCCATGTAGATGCTTGTTATGTAAAACAGAATGCCTTATTTATTTATCGATTAGTAAATAAGGCCACTTTTATTAGAATGGATGATCATTCTAAAACAGTAGAGGTTGAGTTTGTATTTTTATTACTTATTCATGACTTAAAGCTACATGTAAAAACCATTTCAGAGCTTACACATATTTGGACAAATCATGATATCATGGAAGGCCTCCAGTTTGTTCAAGATAAAAGTGAGTTGCTGGAAATGCTTGAGACAAAGCTTTGAGAATAGGGTTGATGTGCAATGAAAGGAGGATATAAATGTGAAAAGAATTATTATTGCATGTGGATCTGGTATAGCAACTTCCACAATTATTAGTAGCAGAGTGACTGAACTACTTGATCAGCATCATATTTCATATGATTTGATACAATGCAGTCTACAAGAAATTGATAGTTATGTGAGTGAAGCTGATTTGATTATTACTTCAATGGATCTTCAAAAAAGTTTCCCTATACCCAAAATTACCGCTATTTCGTTTTTAACGTCTATAGGTGATAAAGAAACTGAAGAAGCCATTCTTCAGGCATTGAAATAAGGAGGAACATATGGAATTTATTATGTCTATTTTTAGAGCCATCAGTGATTTAGGAAGTACATTGATGTTGCCGGTGATGTTTACTGTGATTGGACTTATTTTTGGATGTAAGTTCTCTAAAGCTTTGAAAGCTGGAATCACTGTATCTATTGGTATGATTGGAATTAATCTAGTCATGAATTTAGTTTACAACAATATGGAACCTATTGCTGATATATTAGTATCAGATTTTGGTTTGAGTCTAAAATATTTAGATGTTGGTTGGGCGGCTGTATCAGCAGTAGCATTTTCTACAGCTGTGGGTGCTTTTATTATTCCTTTTATTTTAGTTTTAAATATGATCTTAATTTCTTTGAAAGCAACACGAACGATTAATATTGATATTTGGAACTATTGGCATTATGCATTAACTGGATCTTTTATTCATATGGCAACCAACAATATGATTTTAGCTTTTCTTGGAGCCAGCTTGCATTTTGTTGCTTCTATGGTTGTGGCAGATAGAACGGCTAAAAAAGTTCAAGAAGTTATGGGGATTCCTGGTATTTCCATTCCTCAAGGATATGCAGCTGCAACTGTACCACATTCGATTCTAGTAGATAAAATTTTTGATTTGTTCACCAAGAATCGTCAAGAAAAAGAAGCTAATAGTGAAAGAGCTCATCAATTAAGAGATAATGAAATTGTTAAGACAATAACAGATCCTATTTTTGTAGGTTTGATTATTGGAACCATCATTGCTTTTATTGTAGGTTATGATTGGAAAGCAGCATTAAATGTTGGTATTTCTATGTCAGCATTAATGTATTTATTACCACGTATGGCCAAAGTTTTGATGGAAGCATTAGTGCCTATATCTTCTGCAGCTAGAGCTTTTATGACAAAGAAGTTTAAAGGACAGGATTTCTACATTGGGATGGACTCAGCTGTTTTATTAGGGCATCCAACAACGATTACGGTAGGATTAGTTTTGATGCCTATTACATTATTATTAGCTATTTTTCTTCCTGGAAATCAACTTATTCCTTTAGCTGGTATAAGTTCAATGCAATGGGATGTTGCGATGGCAACAGTTATTCATAAAGGAAAATTTGGTAGAACATTGGTATCAGGGATTATTGGTACATCAATGGTATTATTGATTAGTTCTTATTTTGGTCCTTACATTACAGAGTTTGCCTTATCTGGTGCTATTGCTATTCCAGAAGGGACGACAGGTATTTCGGCTATGACAGTGCATCTCTTTACATTTATTCCTCATATTATGGCCAACTTAGATATTATAGGTGGTGTCGTTATGGCAGCAGGAATCATTGGCTTAGTTTTATGGAATAGAGGCTGGTTAAAACAACAAGATCATCTCAATACAACAGAATTTGTTGACGCTGAGGCTTCTTCTTATACGGGGGAATAGTATGTTAGTGAATAGTTTAGATATATTAAAAGATGCTAAAAAACATGGTTATGCCATTCCTTCTCCTGATTTCTTTGATCAAAATTCATTAAGAGCTTATGTAGAAGTTGCAGAGGAACTCCAAAAACCTATTATTATTGCGCATAGTGAAGCATTTAAAGATATTTTAAGTATTGAAGAAGCAGCCCTTTTAGGCAAATACTATGCCCATCAGGCCTCTGTCCCAGTGGTTTTGCATGTAGATCATGGCTTCTCATTACCGTTTATTAAAGCTTGTATTGATGCAGGATTTACATCGGTGATGATTGATGCTTCGCAAGAAACATTTGAAGAAAATGTTCAAAAGACGAAAGAAATTGTTGATTATGCCCATCCTAGAAATGTTACAGTGGAAGCAGAAATAGGACATGTAGGAAGTGGCATGAATTATGAGAATCATGATATGACAGATTCTATTTATACAGATGTCAAAACGGCTGTTCAATTTGTTCAATTAACTGGTGTTTATTCCTTAGCGGTATCTTTTGGAACGTCACTTGGTCAATATAAAGGAACTCCCGTTTTAAACTTTGAACGTTTAAAGGCCTTACGTGATGCAATAGATATTCCACTTGTTTTGCATGGTGGATCTAGTACAGGAGATGATAATTTAAAACAATGTGCTCATTTAGGGATTACTAAGATTAATTTATTTACAGATATTGTGACAGGTGGATATCAAGCTATTCAGCAAACAACGACAACAGATTTAGTCACATTAAATCAAGAAATGATTCTTGGTATGAAAAAAGTATTAAAACATTATTATCAACTATTTTGTCATGGGGAGTGAGAATATGAAAAAATTAAATAAATTGATTTTTGGACTGAATTGTAAAAATTATATGTATGGTGATGAACTTATAGAATTAGCCCATTTTTGTGATCGATTAGCAGCTCAGAATCCAGAAATTATCTTTACATTCTCAGCACCTTATGTAGATATTGCCAGAGTATGTAAAGAAACCCAACATATGCTTATTTATGCTCAAGGTATGGATGGTATTATGCCTGGACGAGGCAATGGACTTGTATTACCTGATAGTTTAAAAGCAGTAGGTGTTCATGGTGTAACATTGAATCATGCTGAAAGACCTATGACAGTCAGTCAACTTGTTAAAGCTGTTTATCGTGCAAAAGAATTAGGACTTTTAGTAGATATTTGTTGTGATAGTGCCGAAGAAGCCAAAATGCTGGCTACATTGGAACCTGATTGTTTGATTTGTGAGCCAACATCGTTGATTGGCACGGGACATACAGCTAGTCCTGAATATATGCAAGAAATTGTCAAGAGCATTCAAGCCATCAGTGAAGATATTATTATTTGTATTGGTGCTGGAACGAAAGATGGTAAAGACGTTTATAATGCCATTAAAAATGGTGCCCAATGTGCCGGAGGTAGTTCAGGTATCTTTGCTGCTGAAAATCCCAAAGCAGTGATTCTAGATATGTTAGAAGGCTTTAAAAAGGCAAAAGATGATTTTGGTTGGTGATAACAATGAAAACAGTTTTTAAAGAATTACAGTTTCAAACAGAAGGAAAAAAAGTAACTTACTTTAATATTAAACAAGAAGTCGTGCAATTCGTGGAAGAAAGTCATATAAAAAATGGTATCATGGTTGTGCAATCTCCCCATACGACATGTTCGGTTATTTTTGAAGAAATGGTTCATGATTTTGACTTTAATGGTGATGAATATCTTCAAGTTGATCTTAATAAGGGCTTAGAGAAGATATTTCCAAGGCAAGAGACAGACCATGAATACTATAAATATCCCGGACCAAAGCATATGGCTTTTGCACAAGAGGGTGATGATGATACTTATGTTAAATATCCTGGGTTATTATTAAATGGCCCAGCACACCTTAAAGGCTCTCTTTTAGGTGCTAGTGAATCCTTCATTATTCAAGATGGAAAACTATTAACGGGTGAATGGGGATATATTTATTTTGTAGACTGGGATTATAATCGTCCTAGAAAAAGAAAATGTAATCTTATGATAGTAGGAGAGTAAACAATGACATTGAGAAAACAAGAAAAATTAATGATTGAATACCTTATTAAAAAAAGAACATGGGTAAGCTCTAATGAACTTTCGAGTTTTCTCAATGTATCTATTAGGACTTTGAGAAGTCGTATCAAAGAGATCAATCAAGATCATCGTATCATCATGTCCTCACATCAAGGTTATAAAATCATCAATGAACAAGAGGCTAAAAATATCCTTAATGATCATCCATCAAGTGACGAAGAATATAGCGTGAAAGGACGAAGAAATAAAATTATTAAAAAGTTAATTCAAGCTAATGAAGGTATCAGTATCTATGATTTAGCAGATGAATTATACGTTAGTGATTCGACGATTCAGCAGGATATTTTATACATTAAAAGATTGATGTCTGCTTATCATATTGATTTGATGATGACTAATGAGAAAGTCAGTGTCAAAAGTAACCATCGCTCTAATTATCTTAAAGTCATGTCTAGTATTGTATATCAAGAAGCTAATGAAGGTTTCATGAGCCTTGATGTTCTTTGTGATATGTTCCCACAATATCAAGTTTTGACGTTAAGAAAAATTATCGTAGAAGAACTAGCTAAAAATGACTTATTAACGAATGATTATAGTTTGATCAGTATTATTTTACATTTTTGCATAGGTTTTGATTTAGCTGATAAATTTAAATATTCCAGACATGGTACAAAAGATTTTAATAAGATTAAGGATAGAGCCACTATCAATATTATTCATCGGATTAATGAGACTTATGATTTTACAATTGATGAAAATTGTATAGGATTATTTTATGAAATCATTTATTTATATACAAAGACCAATGATATAGAGGATGACACTAAAAAATGGCTATATAATCAAGAAGTTTACAATTTTGTATGTCATTTGGCAGAATCTTTTTATGAAGAGCATTTTGTTGATATTCAAAATGAAGTCTTTATTTCTGGATTGACGTTGCATTTAGAGCAATTATTAGCACACCCACAACGGCAATTGAAAAATCCTTTACATGCAGCTATTCGTAATGGCTCTCCCATCATTTATGAATTAGCTGTCATTGCCGCTAATGCTATTCATGAGAAATGGAGCTATTTAAAATTAAGTGAACATGAAATATCTTATATTGCTATTCATATAGGATTAGCTTTTGAAAAAAAGAACATAGAAAAAATCAATGTGGCATTAGTTAATCTTAATTATCATCATTCAAGTAAAATCATTGCTAAAAAAATTAAAGATTTATTTCATACCGAGATTCATCAAATAGATATCTATTCCGATGAATCAGAAGTCATTGAAAAAGATGTTGATCTTGTGATTACAACAGTACAAACGAAAAGGCATTTTCAAAATAATGTTCTTATATCTATGTTTGTCACACAAGAGGATGAAGATAAATTACATCAAGCTATCAATCAGGTGATGGAAAATAAAATAAGTAGAAAAAAAGAATGGATTTATGATATTTTTCATTATCAATATTTTTATTATTTTGATGACAAACAAGAAGATATTGACAAGGTTATTTCTCAATTATGTGAACCCTTAATTCATGAAGGCATTGAGATGAAAAACTTTGAAGAGAAAGTGATGGCAAGAGAGAGAGTTTCATCCACATCTTATTTAAATATTGCGATTCCTCATTCTTTTGATACACTTTCTAAAAAAACAACCATTTCTATTGGATTGATGAAACATCCTATTAAATGGGGCTCAAATTGGGTCAATATTGTCTTTTTGTTAAGTATTTCTAAAGAGGATCAGAAATCTTTTATTAAGATTCTTGAAAAACTCATTAAAGTTTTTACAGGAGAAAACTGGAATAAAAATTATAAACGTATAGATAATTATGATAAGCTGATGACGTTTATTCGTGACAATGAGTATTGAGTTTATCATAAAATTGGATAAAGGAAATGGAGTAGAATCATATCGTGAAAACCTCTTTTATTTATAATATTCCTACGAAAGTATATTTTGGTGATATGCTTCAGTATTTAGGAAGAGAAATCAAACAATATGGGCATCATATTTTATTAATTTATGATGGTGATTACATTAAATCGAATGGTTTATATCAATATGTGATTGAAGAACTAGATGCTAATCATCTAGAGTGGATTGAATTTAGGAAGGTGAGACCTAATCCTAGACATACAGATGTTAATGAAGCTATTCAGCTTTGTAGGACACATCACATGGACGCTATTTTAGCTATAGGTGGTGGTTCTGTTATTGATAGTGCCAAAGTGATTGCGGCTTGTTGTGCTTATGATGGTGATTGTTGGGATATTGTTTCTGGAAAAGTTGATTTTGATCATACTTTGCCAGTGATAGCTATATCAACGATCAGTGCAACGGGTTCAGAAATGGATAATGCAGCAGTTATTACACATGAAACATATCACGAAAAGAATGTTTTAGCTAAAACGTCTATGTATCCTGTCGTGACATTTCTAAACCCAGCATTAACTTATACAGTGAGTCCTTATCAAACTGCCTGTGGCGTAGCTGATATCTTAGCCCATGTTTTAGAAGAATATTTTACCCCTATACAAGGACTATATATGATTGATACGATCATGGAAGGATTGATGAGAACTATTTTTAAATATGGTCCAATTGCTTTTAAGTATCCTACAGATTATGAAGCACGAGCTAATATTATGTGGGCTTCTTCGTGGGCTATTAATGGTTTTGTTTCTTTTGATCGTCCTCATGCGTGGAGCATGCACCCTTTAGGTCATCAATTATCAGCCTATTATGATATGACACATGGGCTATCTTTAGCAGTAATCATGCCTCGATGGCTTAGACATATTCAGGATGAAAAAAGTTTACCTCTGTTTAGATCATTGGGTGTACATGTTTTGATGTTGGATGAAAGTTTATCTGATTTAGAAATGGCTGATGAAGTGATTAAAGCTATAGAAGACTTACTTTATCATCAGTTAGAATTAAAATCAAATTTGACAGAACTTCATATTTCAAGTGAACATTTTGAAGATATGGCCAATAAATTATGTGCAGAACATGGATATCATGATGGTTTTAGACCTTTATATAAAGATGATATCCTGTCTATATATCAACAATGTTTATAAAATATAAAAATGGATACCTCTAGAGATATCCATTTTTTCATTCTAATTTTTATAACAATTAAAGTAATTGACAAGTGCGCCTACTAAATTGGCATCTCCTTTATAATGTGCAATTACAATTTCAGGTTCTATCTTAGCCGCATGATTTTCATAATCTTCAAGGAGCTGCTTCATATGTTTCTTAATAGAAGGTAATAAAGTTTCATTACTTGAAATAGCTCCTGAAATGACGATGACTTCAGGATCATAAGTATATTGTAGATTAAAGATGCCTAAGGCAATGGCTTCATAGAAACGGTCAATTTCTTCTAAGGCAATGACATTGCCTTTTTTAGAATAAGCAAAGACTTCTTTACCATTAATGACTTGAAGACCACGTTTTTTACACCAACGGACTAAAGCACCTACAGCACCACTGCCAGATAATGTCACCCATTGACCATCACGTTTTCCAAGAATTTGATAGCCTACTTCACCACCGTGTAAGTGAGCACCATGAAGAACTTTTTGATCTTGAATCAAACATCCACCTACACCAGTACCTAATACAAGCAAAGCCATCGTATGACAATCTTTAGCCACACCTGAATAAGCTTCTGCTAAACCAGCGCAATTAGCGTCATTCTCAATAGAGATATCATAACCTGTACGTTCCTTAAGGATTTTTTTCCAATTAGGACCATGGATGTAAGGAATGGCACTTGAACCATAGATAATTCCTGTTTCAATATCGACAGAACCAGGGGCAGAGATAGCGATACCTTCAATGTCATATTTTTTCTTGAATACTTCTAGTTTTTCACATATGTTATCGATCATCCCTTCAAAAGTTGGGGCAACAGGCATTGAATCATGTTCAAGGACATGTGTTTCATGATCTAAAATACCTATTTTTACAGAAGAACCTCCTAAGTCTAAACAAAAATACATAAATAATCTCCTTTCAATGTAAACCTTTACTTTATTATATAAAATTTTCAGAGTGAAAGAAATAAGAAAAAGGAGTTAAAGTATACTTTCTTCATTAAAAAAGTTATAATGAAGAAAAAAAGGAGTTTGATTATATGAAAAAAATTGGATTTATTGGTGCTGGAAACATGGCTAGCGCTATTATTAAAGGAATGATTGAGTCACAAGAGATTCCTTGTGATATTTTATGGGCAAGTGATATTGATAAAACAAAATTAGAAACTTTATCTTTAGAGTACGGTATCCATACGACTATAGATAATTGCGAAGTGGCTAAAGAAGTAGATGTTTTATTTTTAGCTGTAAAACCTTTTTTATTAGAAGAAGTTATTTCATCGATCAAAGAAGTGATCAGAGATGAACAAGTGATTGTTTCTATTGCGGCAGGGAAGACGATTTCGTTGATTGAAGATATGTTTGGTCAGCCTATGAAAATTATTCGTGTGATGCCAAATACCCCTGCTTTAGTCAAAGAGGGCATGAGTGCGATCGCTTATCATGAAAGAGTAACATTGGAGGAAGTTTGTTTCATTGAAAATATTTTTAAGAAATTAGGACGTGCAGAAATTGTAAAGGAATCCTTGATTGAGGCTATTGGTGCCGTGAGTGGAGCTAGTCCTGCTTATGTGTATATGTTTATTGAAGCTTTAGGAGACGCGGGTGTCAAGGCTGGTTTATCGAGATCACAAGCCTATACATTTGCGGCACAGAGTGTCTTAGGGTCTGCTAAAATGGTTTTAGAAACGGGTATGCATCCAGGGGCCTTAAAAGATATGGTCACTTCGCCTAGAGGATCGACCATTGAAGGTGTTGAAGCTTTGGAAAAAGAAGGCTTCCGTTATGCCATCATGCATGCGGTGGATCAATGTTTAAAGAAAACGGAAAAGATGAAGGGAGAATAAGGATGAAGGTAGAAGTCAAAAATTATACTTATGAGACGATGCCTGATTATAGTGATTGTGTAGAAGGGGCTAAAGAAGTCTTGATGACAGGTGATGAAATCGGATTAACTTATTTACCTGATGTTGTTTATGATACAAAGAATGATGTTTCACTTCATTTACAAATCATCACGCCAAAAATCTTTAATGATCCAGAACATATTTTTCCATGTGTTATCTTTGTTCAAGGATCGGCCTGGCATGAGCAAAATCTTTATGGGAATATTCCTCATTTAGGAAGATTAGCGTCTAGAGGATATGTAGTGGCTTTGGTAGAGTATCGTCATAGTGGTATCGCTCATTTTCCGGCGCAGATCATTGATGCAAAAAATGCCATTCGTTATATGAAGGCACATGCTTCAACATATCATCTTGATCCAGAAAAAGTCATCATTATGGGAGACTCTTCTGGCGGTCATACAAGTTCTATGGTAGGTATGACGGCCAATACAACTCTTTTTGATGAGCCTATGAATGAAGAAAATTGTCACGTTAAAGGCATCATTAATCTTTATGGGGCAGTTGATATTACAATGCCTTATGGTTATCCTTCAACATTGAATCATCAAATGGCAGATAGTCATGAAGGACAATTGGTCGGTTATGATATTCGTGAACACATGGAAGAAGCTAAAAAAGCGAATGCTGTAACTTATGTTGAAGAAGATTTTGCCCCGATGTTGATTTTACATGGTACCAAAGATAAGACGGTTTTCTGTCAGCAAAGTGTCGATCTATACCAAAAATTAAAAGAAGTTGGTAAGGATGTTGAACTCTATCTTGTAAGATATAGTGATCATGGTGGAGCTGCTTTTTGGAAAGAAGAAGTGATTGATATTTACGATCAATTTATTCAAAGATGTCTTCAGTAACCTATGGTTTTATATTTTGAAATTCAACGTGAAGGAGTCAAATAAGCATGTGTGTAGAGTGTTATACAAATCAAAGTCGGGCAACGCCCATACTTCATCCTATAGATTGTTTGAAAAACCATACACAATATATATGTGGAACTTGTGGACGTTGTATCTGCATTGAGCATGATTCAAAACGTGGGTTACAACGATGGAACTTTCCGTTCAAATCATTAGAAATGGCCAAGTTATATTTGCGAACAGCTGATGTTACGATGAAAAAATCGTGTGGAATCTATGAAATCAAACATCCAACAGGAAGGATTTCTTACAAGATTTTTGCCAATATCGAGGATTTATATTTATTCTTGCAAAAGCATAAGGATAAAACATGTGAATGTATGGCACCTGTTTTTACATGGGGTGAATACAAAGAATATGAAAAGACACAAATACGAAAACTGAGGGATGATGAAATCGC
>CANPGX010000012.1 GCA_947573745.1 uncultured Erysipelotrichaceae bacterium
AAATATCATGATTCATACAGATTTGATAGCCTGCCTGACGAATACGATAATGGAACTCATTATCCTCTGTTCGACCAAGACTTTCATTAAATCCGCCGACCTTTTCTAAAACCTCTCTACGATAGCAAGCATGAAATAATGACTTCACATATTCTTGATGACTATGTCTACGATAAGATGCAATACTACTTCCAAACATAGACGATTCTGCACACAGCAAAGTTTTTTTCCAAGGTGTTTGTTCATCAATAATATTAGGACGTACACCCCCACAAACATATTCTCCACTTTCTAAACATAAAACATTATTCTTTACAAAATCTGGATCAATAGAAGCATGTGCATCAACACGAATGATAGCTTCTCCTTTAAAATATTTAAAAACAACATTCCAACCACTAGATTGAATCTTCTTAGGATTATCTAGAATTTCGACACCATAAAAATCATGATTTTCTTTAAAACGCATCATCAATGATCGTGTTTGATCCGTGGAACAACTATCCACTAAAAGAATTTCTATAGATTGATGAGGATAAGTCTGCTTTTTTAAATCGTCTAATAAATGATTTAAGTAGCTTTCTTCATTGTAAGCTACAACTCCTACAGAAATCAGCATAGTCAGCCTCCTGTCTATCGTAACACTGCAAAAAAGGTTTCAATCATTAACTTAATATCTCCCATAAAGCTAAATGATTTTAAATAAGAAAGGTTATACTGCATTTTTTCTGGCAGTACTTTTTGTATATAAACATCATCAATCGTATGTGTTTCATCCACATACTCGCTAATCAATGCATCTTCATCTTTAAATCGTATGCTCGCTAAAGAAGTCACACCAGAAGGAAGCAATAACGTTGCTAGCATCTCCGTTTGATAGGCATCAACATATTTCTGAACCTCTGGTCTTGTCCCTACAAAAGACATATCACCAAGAAAAATATTAAAGATCTGAGGAAGTTCATCTAAACGATACTTTCTGATTTTTTGTCCTACTTTGGTGATACGAGCATCTTGTTTGGTTGTGACTAATGAACCTATTTGATCAGCATGAACAACCATCGTTCTAAATTTAAAAATTCTAAAAATTTTTCCATATTGCGTCAAACGTTCCTGACGATAAAAAACAGGTCCTTGAGAATCTAATTTGATCCATAAACTTAAGATCAAGAATACTGGCAACAACAAGACAATCAGTAAGGCGGAAACAACGATATCAAAACTTCTCTTTAATAAAAGACTTCCTTTTCTATGAGATAAATAATCATAATATCCTTTAATATCATCCTGTTGCATACTAGAAGGAAGTTGATGCCAAGGTTTCAACAACATCTACTTCAATCCTTTGATCACATCAACAAAATTTTCAATGATATAGTCAACTTCTGCTTCTGTTAAACGACTGTATAAAGGTAAAGTGATCTCATTTTCATAAAGATGATAAGCATTTGGATAATCTTTGATATCAAAGCCTAATTTCTTATAAGCTGTAAACATTGGTAAAGGCTTATAATGAACATTCGTGGCAATACCTCGTTGAGCCATTTCTGTAATTACTTGGTTTCTTTTGGTATCATCAGCGCCTAAGATTCTCACTAAATAAAGATGACCACTTGAACGATGATGCGCATCTTGATGATTTAAGACCTGCACTGGCAATGTTTTAAAGGCCTCATCATATCTGGCAATGATTTCATGACGCCAAGCGATCATTTCAGGATAACGTTTTAACTGAGCTAACCCTATACCAGCACAAACATCTGTCATATTACATTTATAAGCAGGATAAATAATGTCGTATTCCCATGCACCAATTTTTGTTTTTGATAACGCATCTTTGCTTTGACCATGTAAAGAAAGTAGTTGATATTCATGGTATAACGCTTCATCATCTATTCCAGGTCTTGGTTTCCATGTCACTGCTCCACCTTCTGCCGTTGTTAGATTTTTAACAGCATGGAAAGAAAAGCAAGTAAAATCAGCAAATTGACCTGCTGGTAGATGATCTTTAACGGCACCAAAACCATGGGCACAATCACCCACAACGACCACTCTATCAAAAGCCTTTTGTATAGGTGTTGTCGGTGTATATAGCGATTTCTTTTCCTCTAAGATTTGATAAATTCTATCATAATCACAAAGAATTCCAGCAACATCTACTGGAATGATGGCTTTTGTTTTTGATGTGATTGCCCTTTCAAGAGCATCATAATCCATTTCAATATGATTGCTAGATGAATCAATCATGATAGGAGTTGCTCCCACATGTAAAATAACACTACAACTTGCTGTATATGTATAGGCTGGCACAATCACCTCATCACCTGGACCAATACCTAAAACATGAAGAGTTAATTCTAAAGCAGCCGTTGCTGAATTAAGACAAACTGTCTTAGATGTTCGACATATTTTAGAAATTTCTTGTTCAAATTGTTTGGTCTTAGGCCCTGTTGTGATCCAACCTGAGTTTAAGGCCTCAATCACTTGTTTAATTTCAGCATCTGAAATATCAGGTGGAGAAAATGGAATATTAACATCTTTTTTCATTTTGTATATCCTCCTATGCAATGAGTTCTAATAATGTATCTTTAATTTCTTCATTAGATTTTCCTGAATTAATTAACTCTCTTAAAACTAATAAACGATGTTGGATATCCACTAAAGAAATATCCATATGTTCATTGACCATAATGAGATTATTCGCTGTTTTATGACGTTTCTCATCACCTAAACTTAACTCTTCATACATTTTTTCGCCAGGCCTTAAACCAATCTCAATAATATCGATATCTTGGTAAGGTTCATAACCGGATAAACGAATCATTTTCTCAGCTAAACTCAAGATCTTGACTTGTTCACCCATATCTAAAACAAAGATATCTCCTTGATCACCATAATAGCCAGCTTGTAAAACAAGTTGTGCAGCTTCTGGAATGGTCATAAAATAACGTTTGATATCTTTATGTGTAATAGTGACAGGTCCTCCTTCTGCAATTTGTTGCTTAAAAATAGGAATAACAGAGCCATTACTACCTAAAACATTACCAAAGCGCACGGCTGCCATTTTAGTGACACCGTTATGTCCATGGGCTTGCAACAGTAATTCTGTCATACGCTTGGTTGCTCCCATGACATTGGTTGGATTGACTGCCTTATCCGTAGAAATCATGATAAAACGTTGCACTTGATGTTCAATGCATGTCTGAATTACATTATTCGTGCCAAAAATATTATTTTTAATAGCTTCTAAAGGCGTTGTTTCCATGAGAGGAACATGCTTATGCGCTGCTGCATGATAAACTACAGATGGTTTTTCTACATCAAATAATTTATCTAACGCTGATTTATCACGAATAGAGGTAATATAAGAAATAATCTCTATTTTCTCATTCATTTTATGATGCACACGATAACGATTAAATTCCTGCTCTAGCATATATAAACCATTTTCATTAATATCGATCATCACTAAACGTTGTGGGTTGAAACGAACGATCTGACGACACAACTCACTTCCAATAGAGCCACCAGCACCTGTCACTGCCACCACTTGATTAAACAGATATGAACTGATTTCTTGTTGGTTAAGTTTGACCTCCCCACGACCTAATAAGTCTTCAATAGAAATTTCTTTAGGATGATAAGTCGCTTCTTCTAAGGAATCTATCAACAAATCTGTTCCTTTTTTCATAATTTTGGTTTTAACGCCTGTAGCCAAACACAAATCATAAATACGAGATAATTCTTCTCGACTTGCACTAGGAATAGCAATATATAAACGATTGACACGATACTCTTTGACTAATTCCTGAAGTTGATTGGTTGTACCAATAATATCTTTACCTGCAATGACATGTCCAATACGTACATCATCAACAAAACCAACGACATCCACATTGACTGATTTATTTTGCGATAATTCTTTTAATAAAAGATAACCTCCATCACCTGCACCGATGATCAAGGCACGTTCTGATTTTATTTGCGAATCATGATAACGAACCCAACGATATAAAAAACGAAAATCAATCATAAAGAAGAATGTCAGGACGCCTGATAAACCATAAAGTAAAAATTCGCCTCTCAATGAGAAAACAGGATCCAAAATAACTAAAATGATCGTTGAAAATACAATAGATGAAGCGATGGTCAAAAGCTCCTTACTGCTGATATACTTCCATAAACTCTTTGATATGCCAAAAAGCTTAAAGGCTATAGCATAAACGATGATTGCCAATAGAAAAGTATATAAAATATGACGTGATTCAAATGTTAAGATAGATAATCCATACTTAAAAATATAACTAACAACAAAACTCATAAAAACCAGTGATAGATCCAACACTGTCATCACAAGTTCACGATGATCTCTAAAACATTTATTTGAAAAGATACTTTTTTTCTTCATCTTATTTTCCATAAGTCTTCCTCTTCTTTATTATCTAAACCTATTATACACATTTTTCTCTTTTTTTCTAGAAAAACAACTTGTTTTATATAGAAAGAGGACGAATAGCGTGCTAAAATGAGACAAAGGAGATGACCTATGTGAAAAGATATCGATCTAGTTTTATCTTTATATTATGTTTAGCTTTTATTTTTTCTTTAACTTATCATACAACCATAGCTGAAAATACACCTTCCATAACAACATCTTCCGATTCACAAGATGTTGTTAAGATTACACCAGGCGTTCCAACACTTATAAAGGAAGGTAGCCTAAACAAATATACCTTTGAAAATCTAACTGTTGTGGCTCCTAAAGGAAAACTTATTAAAAATGTGATCATTCAGTTTACCAGTGCTATTGATAGTCAAGATAAAATAGAAGTTCCTACGATGGAGGGCTTTTCTATCCTAAGTGGTAGTACGATTGCTAATCAATCGATCAACTCAGTGAACGAAGAAGGACTTCCTGTAGAAAAATGGGAAGAATACTTACGTAAAGTAGTCATCACACTTTCCAACAACAATAATAAAATGATGCGCTTTACAGCAAATACTGAGAAAAAAGCAGATTATATTTATGACTATAATGCTGAAAACAAGCATTATTATCAATTACTTGTTTTAACAGAGAAAGACTTCATTGAAGATAGTAGCTTTGCTGGAGGGAAAAGAGCACCTCGATTCTCAGATGCTTATCAAGCCATTGAAGTAGACAAAAAATTCCAATATATGGGACGTACCGGTTACATGGCCACTGTCACTAATCAACAAGAAATGGAATTTGTCACTTCTGTCATTAAAAATGGTGACTTTGTATGGTTAGGAGCAACTAGTGCTTCACCTTATATTGATCCTTACTTACAAAGAGATGGCTATACAACCAATCCAAATGACTTTAATCAAGGATTATTCTA
The DNA here is from genome assembly GCA_947573745.1 of uncultured Erysipelotrichaceae bacterium. Taxonomy (GTDB): domain Bacteria; phylum Bacillota_I; class Bacilli_A; order Erysipelotrichales; family Coprobacillaceae; genus CANPGX01. The sequence continues at coordinate 5,364 of CANPGX010000012.1, forward strand.
TTGGGTTTCTGGTCCAGAAAAGGGTCAGATTATGTGGCAAGGCTTACGTCATGGAGGAACTAAAAATCTCAATGATTATGGTTATCCAACTTATTGGATGAGTAATACTACTATGGAATTTGCTCTTTCAACGAGTGGAACTCATAGCAATCCTCAATATGATTATGATGGTCTTTATGTAGCAACCTATCCAACGAAAGCGACTTATTGGGTATGGTGTGATCAACCGGAAGATGTTCCACAAGATGGCACACAAGGTTATGGACAACAAGTCATTAACTGGATGATCGAATACGATGATATCCCAGAAATTTCTACATCCGTTTCTACAGTACAAAGTTTTGAACTCGATCCTAAATTAGAGGCCATTGCTATTAGTGTTGATGATATAAAATATGGAGAATCTATTCAACCTGTGGTCACAAAAGGAAATCATGAGTCCATTACTGAAGGACTGACTTATACCTATTATGGTCTTGATCATGGTCAATACACCCTTAAGTTAGATAGTGTCCCTCAAGATGTTGGCAGTTATAAGGTCGTTGTCTCTGGTGATGGCTATACGACTGCGGAAACCATCTTCCATATCAATCCTTTACAATTGAATGTCAATATCCATGAAAATACTGTTGGCCAACCTTTAGATATCCTTATCCATGATGAAAATGGAAAAGATCCTATCAATGCTCCAACCTATACTTATTATCAAAAAGATGAAGTAGGAAATTATTCTATTCCAATCGATCAACAACCTACCGATGCTGGAGATTATAAAGTCGTCGTTTCTATTAAAGGGTATGAAGATACTGAAAAAGAATTTACCATTGCTCCAAAACCATTAACAATCTATGCTTTAGGCAATGAACATCGTTTAGCTGGTACGATCACCGAAGGTGCTAAGCTCAGTAATGTCAGAATGGGCCATAGTTTATCGCAAGATCAATTACTTCTAAATGATACGATAGACATGTTTGGTGAACCGGAATACACTTGGTACACCCCACAAAGAGCAAAGATCGATCCTGAGAATATCACATTAAAAGAAGGCGATGTTTATATCCTTTCCTTAAGATATGATCATCCTACACAATCTCTTTCTAATTACCACATTGAATATAAAAACTTTACATTGACTGTTGTTAAGCAAAATCATCTGCAACAACAAATCACTATCACGATTGATGAAACGAAAGACCCATTAAATAAAGATGATATCCAAGATATCATTGAACAACAGCTTCCTTCAAAGGATGACAAGAAAATCTTTACGATTGAAGATCTTATCATTTATGATAAAGATCAACAAGATATCACCCAACAAGGGATTGATTTATCTGAATCTGGTGAGTATTTAATACGTGTCACTGTTGTTGATAAAGATGGTAACCGAACAAAGATTGATTTTAAATATTTAGTTGAGAAAAAAGATGATGTGATTTCAGGAGATCAAACAGCTGATATCACGATTGATCAAGTCAATACAAGCGATCAGACAGATGTATTGATCTGGATATTATCGATGAGTTTCTCATTAGGTATATGCCTATTTATTCATCAAAGAAAAGCTAAAAAAGAAACACTTTAAAAATTCATCATCTTGAAGTCACATTTAGGTGTGACTTTTTTATTTTGAATATGGGCAGTTAAAAAGCAGAAACTCATTAAAGTTTCTGCTTTCTTTCATCATAATATCTCTTGATCTTTTCTTCTAAGTTTAATACAAGTACATAAGCTTAAACTGCTCATCATGATATAAAGACTCACTGAAGTGTTATCACCTGTATTGACACGAGGATCAAATGGTAGGACACCTGTACCATCTCCACTAATTTCATCTCTAACAAATGGATAACTTGGGTAAGATGTTTTTGAGATAGATGTTGCTGGTGTACCATCAGGTAAAAGTGGTATCTTTTCATCTTCTTCTGGATGATATGGTTCTCCTGGTTTGAGCATTTCTTCAGGATCAACTGGATCCTTTGGATCACTCTTAACATCACTTGGTTGTGTTCCAATAGCTATAGCCATGTTACCAATATCTTTTCCAAGGGCCTCTTCAGTAATCTTTGCTTCAAAGATCAACTGATAAGATTCATCTCCAAAAATATGTCCCAAATATACACCTAACATTCTTGTTGTTGCATCATAAGCTGAACCATCTACTGGAATCGTTCGATGATCAGGTGTTTCAATATAAATACTATCTAAATCAATCTCTAATCCTACAGGGATTTCATCTTGTACTGAAACGTCATACCACATTGAACCAGATTTGATATTAGATACCGTAATCGTATATCTTACACGATCTTGAACATGACTTTGGCCTAATTGATGTGTTAAATTAACCGCTTCTTTTTTAACTTCTCCTTTTGGATCAATAGGAAGAACATTGACTCCACCTTCTGGTGTAGCTGAAGATTCCCCTGGTTTATCTTCTGGATCCGTTGGATCATCAACATAGTGTTCATCTTTTGGTAAATTTGTTGTTCCATCTGGATTTTTACCACTTGCAGTCACTATATTGGTAATATCTTTATTTTCTGGATGCTCACGATCAATCGCATGACCATTCACAATAACATCAAACTGTAAAACATATGTTTTCTTTCCAACGACATCACCTAATGAGTAAGTGATCGTATGTTGACTTTCATCATAAAGGGTATCTGGTAAATTTTCCTCAGTGCCATCTGGTTGAATCAACTTCATACTATTATGGATATAACTTACACCTTGAGGAAGATGATCGGTAATGTAAGCATCAAACCAAATAGAATTCGATTCTAGATTGTTGACCGTGATGGTATATCGCAAATGATCACCCACCATTGTTCTATCTGTATGTGTCAAGTTTTCAACTTCTTTTTTAATGGTTGGATCAGCTTCCCAAACTGGATAAACGGTTATATCCTCATCGCCTAAAACATCTTCTGGATCAATATCTGTCTTTGGATGATCTGGATCCGTTGTCCAGCCAACAAACTTTTTACCATCTTCATCTGGTGGAACATGATCTTTTAAATCTTCTATGATATCTCTATCTACTGCTGAATCAACTTCAATTTCTGTGCCATCTGGAAGATGAATCGTAATCTTATGTGGATTAGGTTCCCATATAGCATACATCGGTACTAAATAATCTTTATTGGCCCAATCTGTATCTATCTTAGTTGTTTCAGTAATATAATTTTCTTTTGTCAAATCAATAGTTCTATTTAAAGACCACCCAGCAAAGAAATAGCCATCTCTTGTTGGTGGTGTTGGTAATGTCTGTAAAGGATCACCATTTTTATAATAAAGTGCTTTTTGTCCTGTCGGGATTTGACTTGGATCAAGGTATACACGTGTTTGATCTTGATTATCAAAATTACGATAGAATTGCGGTGTGACACCTGGTAAGATCGTTAATTTTTTTGTGGTTTCCAAATAACCACTCGTTGCACCAACATTGGCACTATTTAAATACCATCGATAAGTAAAATAATACTCACCAATATCTTGCATTTGAGCTGTTGCATCACCTGTAAATAACGCTAATAATTCTTCTGTCATCGTCACTGGTTGAAGTTTTCCGTCACTTTGTTTCTTTTGCACAGAAGTGACGACCGTACCACCAGGTTTTTCATTTAAAACCACCGTTTCAAAATCTTCTATCGTTTCCTGGGGCATACCTTCTAAAGTTTGTCTTTGCACATTTTGTCCTTGATCATTTCCAGAAGCAAAGAACATACCAATACGATGATCATAAGTGACTTCTTTAAATGTTAGATAACTAATGCTTGTATCTTCATCAATGGTTTCACCTTTAGGTACAGCATAAATGGTAGCATCTAAACCTGAAGAAACATTTTCTTGATTACCTTGTGTTACTGTAATCGCTGAAGTAGGAATCAAACGCAATGTTCTTTTTCCTACTGCACCATTTCTTTCTACACTAACTGTTGCATAGCCTCTACCTGGCGCTAAACTGATAACAGAATAATCATCTTTTGGATTTTTACTATCTGTATCTTTAATGACAACAATAGAAGCATCTTCCATACCATCAACTTGACATTTATCGCCACCATCAACCCATGAAATATCATAAGAACCGTCTGTTGTATTAGCTAAAGTATTATTGGTTAGAGGGAATAAGAAACGTAAACTACGTACTGTATCATAATCAGTTTGATCCACTTTTTCAAATTCATCTTCACTCAAATTTGAAGGATATAAAATGGCTGTACATACAGAAGCTTTTGAGTAAGCATCTGCATTACTCTTATCCATCCCCGTATACGTTTGGTTATTAGCAAACACCTTTAATTGTGGATAAGTTCCATCTGCTAAGATCCAATCACTTTCTTCTGGGGTTTTTCCATCAGGTAAAGTGGTCATTAAATCTTGTGTCAATAAGCCATGAATTTGATCAGAACCAGTGACACCAGTCATGCTTCCACCAATACCTTTTTCTTTCATAGCTGTTGTTTGTTTATCATAATAACAATCTTCGATAATCAATTGGCCACCACTTCTGGCACCTACAAAGCCACCCATTAATAAGCTGGCATTATTTAAATCTGTCCCTAAAGCACCCACTTCACCAGCAGCAAAACAATGACGAATCGTTGTGATGGCATTATTTTCTTGGTTACCTAAGAAGCCCCCTTGGTAAGATTGATTATTTAACATTCCGACCATCGCTGTACTATAACAATTTTCAAACAAATATTGACAAGACCCACCGGCATGGTCAGCAGCTTGTCCTGCACCAGCACAGAACCCACCTAAGTTTGTTCCATCACCTTCTACAGAACCCGATGCATAGCAATTGATAAATTGACTCGTATGGCTGCCTCCAGGTGTATAGTAGCTATCTTCAACATGTCCTACAAAAGCCCCAGTATTACCAGAGGCATAAGCACGAACATTGGTAAAACAATTCTTAATAATATAGTTTCCTGCACAAGATGTAAAAGCTCCCGAATGATTATTCGTTCTCATTGTTCCATCAATGGCATAACAATTTTCAATATAACCACTAATAGGACCAAAGATGTTTCCTGAACAGGCCCCACCTTTAACATAAACATTCTTCGTATGGCATAAATTAGCATAAACACGGGCAGCGCTAGCACCACCACGATAATAAGAGTTACAAAGCAGTCCACCACCAAAAGAGGCTGTTTGCACAACAGCATGCTCTAAAGATACACCTTCCATAGAAATATAGGTATCTGCATTGGTTCCTGTGAATATACCCGAATTTAAATTTGCCGAACTGACCATGAGATTTTTTACAATTAATGGTTGCGTCCATGTTGAGACAAGGGCTCCACCATTCAAATTATAGATTTTATGTCCATTACCATCAATGAACACTTTTCTTGTAAAAGATACTGCTGTCCAAGACAAGCCATCTTGTCCTCTCATATCTATATCATTCATCAATTTAATATTCAATGCATTGGCCATCGCATAACGGAATTGTTCTGGGGAATAGACAGCATAATAAGTAACGTTTTCATTAGCTAATTCTGGTAACGCTAAGCACCCATCAGCCATTTTATTCATCTGATAATAAGCTACTTGCTCATTAGGTAATGTTTGAGGCAAGGCTAAAGGGTTTGTTTTAGGATCACCAGATTGATTGGCCGCAACATTAGAGCCACTCCACTTAGGAACGTCACTTTCTGTTACGGTCCACCCATTTTGACCATAAGCACGCCACTGTGCAATATCATCATTCCAACCATCAGCCCATCCTGCATGAACTGGGGTCTGTTGCTGAGGTAGCGTTGCAAAAATACCTAACATCATTGAACATATCAGCAAAATATTAAGCCAACGATGTTTTCTTCTCATATTGCATCCCTCCATATATTTGTTTTTTTTACATATTTATACACTTAAATTATAGAATGAATATTTTTCGTGTCAATTCATTTCGCTAATAAATCTTTATTTTTAGTTTTTAACAAAATAAACGTCTCTATCAAAGACGTTTATCGTTTTTATGTTATAAATAATGTTTTGCATCTTTAAAAAAGCTCATGATAATCAAAATAATGATCATTCCTATAGGCAAAGCCGCAATGAGCGAAACGGATTGCAATTGTGCCATCGAATTTTCAGAGAAAATAAGTCCAATAGGTAAGAGGATAAACATCATCGCCCAAAAAGTTCTCACCCGCTTATCCGGTTCTTGGTCCACTTTTAAACGCTTATAAGAATAAGATGAAATAACCATCGTTAAAGCATCAAAAGTTGTTGAATAGAAAGCAATCATGGTGATGACCAATAAAATAATCCCTAAACTTGCTAATGGCATCGTATCAAAAATACGTAAAATGGCTAAGGAAATATCTCCCCCTTGACCAATGAATCCAGAAATATCCAGTCCATGTTTTAATTGTTGAGCTAAGCCATAGTTTCCTAAGATGATAAAAGAAACAAAAGTACCTGCTAATCCCCAACCATAACCACCTAAAACAACATTCTTAATAGTACGGCCTTTTGAAATGGTTCCAATAAAGAATGGCGTAGCGACACACCAGACCATCCAGTAAGACCAATAATAAATCGTCCAGTTTTGTGGAAATGATGTCTCTCTTAATGGATCCATCCATGTTGCCATACCGATAAAGTTTTGAATCATATTGCCTAAAGCTGAAAAACCTGTTTCTAAAATATAAGAGGTTTCTTGTCCACCTATTAAAAAGTAAAGTAATAAAGCAAAAAATAAATAGGAACAAAAACTTGCCAGCTTTGAAACACCCTCCATGCCAAACCATACAGTTAAAGTATAAACAACGGCAATGAGCAATAAAATAAGAATGGTCAAAGTGGTACTAGGCGTTAACCCAAAGACTTGACTCAATGCCGAAGAAAGTAATGGGGTAGCTAATGAAAATGTTGTTGCGGTTCCCGCTAATAAAGCAAATATAGCAATTAAATCAATCACTTTTCCCATCCATCCATCAACCCGTTTTCCTAGTAATGGTCGACAAGCTTCAGAAAATTTTTGTGCTTCTCTCTTTCTTACATGAAGCATAAAACCAAAAGCAACAGCTAAGGCGATATAAAAGCTCCAAGCAATTGGTCCCCAATGGAATAAAGGGAATGTCGAAGCCCATTTTTGAATACCGCCTAAAGATTCTATGTAAGGTTCATTGGCATATAAAGCCCACTCACATAAAGAGTAGAAAAGAATATCGGCTGCCATGGTGGAGGTAAAAATCATCGTTCCCCACTTAAAAGAACTATATTCTGGCTTTTCGGTATCACCCAGTTTAATTTTCCCAAACCTTGAAAAAGCCATATATAGGGAGCATCCAAAAACCCCAACTCCCAATAAGGCATAATAAATACCACAATCATCACCAATAAAAGTACGTATTGTCGTCAACAACAAGCGTGATTGTTCAGGCACTAAAATAAAGAAAAGACATAATATTCCAATACCAAAAAGTGGTACTAATGTTGAAATCCAATCTATTTGACTCCATAAATTATTCTTTTTCTTCTGATTCATACTGATTTCCCCC
>CANPGX010000013.1 GCA_947573745.1 uncultured Erysipelotrichaceae bacterium
AAATACTTTTCAATCAAAGCTTTTTTATCTTCTTTGTGAATCGTTTGATTCACAAAAAATGATAAAATGTCATCATCTTTAAAAACATCTGCAATGATCATCAGTTCTTGTTCAAATAGTGCTAAGCTATTTTCTTCTTTAGCGATATCAAACAAGGCACTGGCATATCTTGATGATACACTATCCATTAGTTTTTCATTTCCTTTACAAATTGTTCAACGAGTGTTTGATTAGATGATTGACGCATATCTTTTTCGATCACTTTAGAAGCTGCTTCTAGCGCAATCTCTACAATTTCTTGTTTCATTTCTTCTTGAGCTAGTGCTTTTTGGTGATCAATTTCTTTTTGAGCTTGTTCAATTTTCGAAGTTGCTTCTTCGCGTGCTTCTTCTAGAATACCTTCTTTCACCTTTAAAGCATCTTGTTTTGCTTTTTCAATGATTTCTCTATACTCTTTGGCACTCGCACGTGATTGTTCTTCACTTTCTTTAAGAAAAACTTGTGCTTCTTCTTTCATCGTTTTCGCTTCTTGAATGTTTCCTTCAATAAAATCAGCTCTTTTGGCCATATAATCTTGCAGAGGTTTCCATAAAAACTTTTTAAAGAAATACAGTAAAACACCTGTTGCCAAAAGCTGTGTAATCATTGTTGCTATATTGGGGAACAGTTTTCCTGCAATATCTATATTCATAGCTTTCCTCCTTTATCTTATATTTTTTAAGTTCTATCTTATTTGAAAAGGAACATTAAAATAAATGACACTAATAAACCGTAGATGGCAACCGTTTCAGAAATACCACACCCAACGATCATCATTAAACGAATTTTGTTTTCAGCTTCTGGATTACGGCCTACAGCTTCAACAGCTTTAGCTGCTGCCATCCCTTCTCCAAATGCTGTACCAAATCCTGCAAATACTGCGATAGCTGCTGCAATAGCGATTAAACCTCTTTCCATTTTTTCTTCCTCCTATTTCCTATTCTTCATTCATTTCAATTGAGATAAAAATACTTGATAATGTGACAAAAATAAATGTTTGTAAAACCCCAGAGAAAACATCAAAGTATGCGTGTAATACCGGTGTGATCAAAGGGCTTAAAATATCAATAGGTAGAAAAGATATTAGACTACCTATTGCATTGTAAATCAACGACATGAGGATCGTACCACTTAACACATTTCCAAACAAACGCAAAGAAAGTGATAATAATGGTGCAATAGCACTCAAGATATTCGTTGGTGGCAACAGCATGCCCTTAATATAAGAGAAAATACCATTGCTTTTAACTTTAGCCACCTGAATACATATAAATGTAATCAAAGCTAGAGTCAAAGTAATTGAATAATTTGATGTTGGTGAGTCAAAACCAATTAGTCCACTTAAATTAGACACCAATAAATAGATAGCCAACATCATAAAATAGGGGTAAAGTGTCTTTTCACATCGTTTTGGAAGTAATGTTGAAAAATAATTCTGTTCCATTTTCAATGCTTCTTCTACTACTAAGACAATGCCCCTTGGCTTTTTTAATGGATCTGCTTTCTTAATTTTATAACCTGCATAAACAAAGAAAGCACAAAGCAATGCCGTAATGATCAATGAAAAAATTAACTCTACCTGAATTGTTATATGAATACTACATATTGTAGGATCCATGATATAAAGCATATGTTTTGGACACCTCCTTTAAAATAAATATTTTTCCAAATGAAGTGTTACCTTCACAACAAAATATCCTAAACATAGGGTGTATAGATTAATCCAATGCACTTTGATGGCTAATAAAAAACCCAAGGCGTAAATCAACATGCGTACAATGAAAAATAAACTTGTTAAATAAGCATTCTTACTTATTTGAACCATTAAAACCGTATCAACCATCTTCACGATGAGAAAAAAATTCACCAAATTAATAAGATAACCTATCGCAAAACCTATGACTAAGTCAATTCGATGAAACATCATCGATCCTATGATCAATATACCCTCTATCACACCAAACAGTTTGCTAGAGGCCTTCACAATATCAAATTCATCTTTCATATCTTTATTCCTTTGTTAGGTCCCATAGACTTTTAAAACAACTTATAAGTCCTAATAGAAGGAGCAAGAAGCTAAAAAGCATCTTTGTTTTTAAATGATGATCAAGCCACATGCCTATCCATAGACTTAGAATCAAAGTACCACCAATGGTTACACCTATATGTAAACAACGTACTAAAATCTTCCAGCCTGAATGTTTATTCGGTGCCAAATAAACGATCTCCTGCATCACCTAAACCAGGAACAATATAACCTTTTTCATTAAGATGATCATCTAATGCTGCAATGTAGAACTCTACATCCGGATGTGCTTTTTCCATCACTTGAATACCCTCTGGTGCTGCAACAAGACACATAAACTTAATATCCTTTGCTCCACGGGCCTTAATATTGCTTAATGCTGCGCTACCACTACCCGCTGTCGCTAACATTGGGTCCACAACAATCACTGTTTTCTGATCTAAATCTTTAGGAAACTTAGCATAATACTCTTCAGGCAATAACGTTTCCCCATACCAATATAACCCACACTGGCATCTTTAATGACATCTCGCACGCCATCTAAAAAGCCAAGACCAGCTCTTAAAATAGGCACGATCACAATTTCTTTCTTTAATTGAACACCCACCATACTTTCTAAAGGTGTTTCAATGTTAACTTCAGTTGTTTCTAAGTCTTCACACACTGCATATGTCATGAGTTTGGCAATTTCATCAAGGTTGCTTTTAAACTCTTTAGGCTTTGTATGAAGATCACGCATGATCGTCAACTTATGATTAATCAATGGATGATTTAAATAATGCATTCCCATTTTTATTTCCTCCCTATATCCATATTTGATTTATTTGATCAAGAGTGAGATCTCCTTGTCTTAATAATTGAATCTTTTCTCTTGTTAAATCCACAACACTGCTTGGTAAAAGATGTCCACTCTCTCCCTCAACGATCAAATCAATTTTTCCATCGAGTTGCGTCAAGACATCTTGTGACGTGATACAATCAGGTTTTCCCGATATATTGGCACTTGTGACCATCAATGGACAACCAATGCGATCAATAAGTTCACGTACAAAAGCATCATCTGGAATACGAATACCTAAAGTAGTTTTACCACAAGTCATTTCCAAAGGGACATCATCTTTCTTATTTAGTATGACCGTGATTGCCCCTGGCATAAACGCTGAAATTACTTTTTCGTCCCTTAGGGTCACTTTAGCATATTTTTGAATATCTTCTATATTGGAAAGCATCATCGTAATAGATTTATTCATCGGACGCATTTTCGCTTCAAATAGACGATTTAATGCTTTGATAGAACCATATTTTGCTGCTAATCCATAAACAGTCTCTGTTGGAAAAGCGATAATTTTTTCATCATTCAACATGTCTATCATCTTATCTATCGCTTCTTTAGCAACTATATCTGTTTTCATGAAAACCTCCAAATATCCTAGATCCTTATTTTTATACTAACAATTATTTTATACCAAATTTATACCTAAAAGCAAATAGTTTAAAGAAGAATTGCTATCATCTGCCAAAAATAAAGGGGCTTTCTCTTAAAACATGAAGAGAAATACCCAATTTCATTTACTTCTTTTTTATTTCCTCTATCCATTGATTGAGTTCTCGTGAGCCAATCAATTCAACATGATGCTCTTTACACCAAGTCTTAACAGCATCATCACAAAGCATAGCCGCTTCTTTGACCCTTGTAATCGTTAATGTTGACATCTCTAAAAGTTCTTCATCGATAAAACCAGCATGAGTATGCAAAAAACATACTGCCTCGTCATCATCGACATAATCCTGAAAATAATGAAGTTCTCCCTTTTTAAACATCTCTAATGGGCTGGGTCCATTCATTTGCGAATCTAACTGAGATATACTTTGATCATGCGTATTCTTAGGATACCATGGTCCCAAAACAAGTGTCAGTGGTTTAAAATAAGCTTGTTGTTGTTCCAATGTCATTAAGCCATATTTTTTAGCTACATCTTCTCTTGCTTTTTCTACATTTTCGCAATCAAAATAAGAATGCCCTCCAATATAATGAGGCTTATATCCTAAAATACGAATAAATTCCTTCACTTGTGCTTCTGTTTCAAGATAAGCTTCTTCATAAGGAATATGATTGACTTCACCAGCACGATCTTTAGCCATATGATATCCAGAACGATGGAATACCCCTTGCTCATCTACTAAACTAGGAATATCTTTAGGATCTGATAAAGGTCTTCCTGATACCAAATTAATATCTTGGCCAATCGATACATGAGGATAAAGCTTATCCAATAATTTAGCATAATATTCTGCATGTGGTCCATTAGTCATCAAACCTGTTTGTGTAAGAATACCTTCTCTTGCACATTTTAAAATACCTTCTGCAACACCATCCGTCATAGCAAAATCATCTGCTTGAACAACTAATTTCATTTCATAACCTCCTTCATCTAACATGTTTACGCTTTCATTATACCATATTTTTTCTTATTTTCTTTTTATTTTCAAATCATAAAAAAAGGAACATCTCTTGTCAATGTCCCTTAGAAAACCATTCAAATAATAAACTTTTTACTTTTACATTTTCTTCACAATAATTTGTTTTGATTTCACCTTTAAGCACCTTATTGGATGGACTATCTACTACAATGATCAACGTATGATCTTGATAGTAAGCTGATTCATAATCTAAAAGATGATCTTTTAAAATCTCCTCATAATCTTCTTTATCCATCCCTTTGGCCCATTCCTTAAAGTCTTGTAGAAACTCTTTTTTTATAGTATAAAGCTTATCTACGTTTTCTTGACTTCCACGAATTTCAAAATAATAACGATCATCTGCTTGAATCGTTATGAAAGAACATAATATTAATACACAGATTACAAGCTTCTTCATTTTCTCACCTCTAAAGAAGTCTTGCCATTTTAAAATGCTTTATACATCATAGTGCATATGAATATAATCAATAAGTTCTAACTCCATAGTTAGTTCAGAAGTTTGAGGTATATTTTTTATGTATTTCTTTTTTCTTTTAAACAGATTAACTTTCTTATTTTCATCATGATCATATAAACATAAGTAAAGATATTGTAATCTTATTTTAGATAACGTATAAGGTTCCATCATTTTAATATACTTTTTAACTGGTTTTAATAATGTATCTATTTCTTCTTGCGATGCACCCAAAATCATCTTAACAAAAGTGTAGTCACAAATAATTTCATTTTTAACAACAGTCACAGATTGAGGATGGTGATATAAGTTTTCAAGCAGTTCATAAGCCTTATCAAATTGATGTTTTGCCATATGGTAGATGGCCATAAAATCAATTAGTGGAGCATAAAAAGTATCTTCTGCTGGAGTATGAAGATAAGGTTCTAACTTTTCCACTGGATAATCAGTAATAGCTTTATTTTGATAAAGCCATGCATTGATATCTAACTGTAAGTAAAGGGCCTTTCTTTTTTGGTCATCTTTCATAGAAATCCATAAATTATAGCCATCATTGCATATACCATTGGCATTCATAGGAATACCGTTCATCAAAGCTGTTGCTATAGCGATGAGTATGTTCAATAATAAAGTTGCCGTTACATACATATTCTCTATTTTAAATAAATATAATAATAGACCACAAATCAAAGCTACTATTAAATTCATAAGAACACCGCCAGCATGATAGAGTTTAAAGATCTGATCATCTTCTGGTGGAATAAGTAAACATTGCCCAGCTGTACCAGGAATATGATAACGTTTTATCGTGTATCCTGTATCTTGCTTGATCAACACCCACTTCCCAATCCTAAAAGATAAAAACTGATATCCTGTCCATAAACCGAAAACTAAGTGTCCTGCTTCATGAATGATAATTTGTATAAAATAACTTAAAACCAAAATGACCAGCATGGCCAAAAGACTTTCCCATCGTTCTAAGGCATCAAAATATTCTAGTATTTCTACAATAAAGATCCCTAAAAAGATGCCTAATATGAGTGAGTATAGCATGAATAAGGTCTTTTTTACTTTATCTTTCATCAAATCACCTCTTTTTTTTATTATAACACAAAAAAAGCCCAGTTGGACTGGACTCTATCTTCTAATCAAAATCAAAGAACTTAAATACATCACTTACAGGTAAATCACTTTCAATACTTTCAATCGTTCTTGCAAGTAATGGTGCTACAGAAACTTGAACAAGTTTTGCAAATTTCTTTTCTTCAGGAATCGCAATCGTATCTGTGATCACCACTTCTTTTGCATCTGAATCTTGTAATCTTTGTGTTGCTGGTCCTGATAAGACACCATGTGTACAAGCAATATAAACATCCTTTGCACCAAATTCCTTTAATTTATTAGCTCCGGCTACAATCGTTCCGCCTGTATCAATCATATCATCAATCACGATACAGTTCTTACCACTAACATCTCCAATAATACCCATCACTTCCGCTACATTAGGTTTTGGACGACGTTTATCAATAATCGCAATAGGTGCATTTAATGCTTCTGATAATTTTCTTGCACGTGCTGCTCCTCCATGGTCTGGTGATACGACACATAAATCAGGAATATTTTTAGATTTAAAGTAGTTGCTCAATAGTGGCATAGCCATCATTTCATCTACCGGTTCATTGAAGTAACCCTGAATTTGTGCTGCATGTAAATCAATAGTAACAACACGATTAACTCCTGCTGTCTGTAATAAGTCAGCTACTAACTTTGCTGTAATCGGTTGTCTTGGTTTTGCTTTACGATCTTGTCTAGCATAGCCAAAATATGGAATCACTGCTGTAATTTCGTTAGCTGAAGCTCTTTTTAAAGCATCTGCTAAAATTAAAATTTCCATTAAGTTCTCCGTAACTGGATTTGATGTTGATTGAACAATAAAGACATCCTTTCCACGTACAGATTCACCAATTTCTACTAAAATTTCCCCATCTGCAAAGTGATTTACTTTACAAGCACCTAAATCACATCCCAATTCTTGAGCAATTTTTTTTGCAAGTTCCTGACTTGCAGAGAGTGCAAACACTGTAATTTTGTTCTTCATTTTGTTTCCCCTTTTTTATTTCTTATTTCTCTTTTTCTCTAAGACCTTTGCATAGCCTTCTTTATTGACTTGTCTTGCCCTAGCAATACCCATCGCATTTTCTGGAACAGTATCAACAATCGTTGATCCTGCTGCTACAAAGGCATTTTCTTCAACAGTGACAGGTGCAACTAAATTTGTATTGCAGCCAATAAAGGCATGGTCTTTAATAATCGTTTGTGATTTATTTTTACCATCATAATTCACGGTAATCGTTCCACATCCAATGTTCACGCCTTCACCCACTGTCGCATCCCCAATATATGTTAAATGAGCAGACTTGCTACCTTTGCCAAAAGTGGCTTTTTTCATTTCAACAAAGTTACCAATATGAACATTTTCTAAAATATGACAATGATTTCTCAAACGTGCATAAGGCCCGATATCTGTCCCAGATTCAATGATAGAATCACTAATAACAGAAAATTTAATCTCTACATGATCTTTGACAATCGTATCCGTGAGTTCACAATAACCCCCAATATAACAATGCTTTCCAATCACTGTTTTTCCTTTCAAAATACATCCAGGTTCTATCGTTGTCCCTTCACCAATTTCTACATCACTTGAAATATACGTGTTATTTAAGTCAATGATATTGACCCCATTTAACAAATGTTGGCGATTGATACGTTGCTTTAAAATAGCTGTAGCTTCACTTAAGGCGACACGATCATTAATGCCTCCCACTTCATTAAAGTCATCAATCACATAACCACCAACAGACTGACCGTGATCATTCATGATACCTACAACATCTGTTAAGTAATACTCATGTTGTGCATTATCATTCGTTAAATGAGATAAAGCTTCAAATAAAGCTTGATTGTCAAAACAATATTCACCTGCATTCATTTCTGAAATCTGTCGAATTTCCTCCGACGCATCTTTAAATTCAACAATTTTTTCAACCCGTTGTCCTTGACGAATAATACGTCCAAAAGGTTGTGATAATGGACAATGGGCTGTCACAATCGTTCCTTGGTAATGCCCTTGTTCATGATAGTCCATTAAAGCTTCTAATGTTTCATGACGAATTAAGGGTGCGTCACCATTTAAAACAAGCGTTGTTCCCTCACGATCTTTTAAAAGATCCGCAGCCTGCATCACAGCATGACCTGTTCCCAATTGTTCATTTTGATAAACAAACGTTACTTGATCATCAAGGATTGCTTTCACAGCTTCACTTTGATATCCTACAACGACAATCGTTTCATCAATATCCATTTTCCTTAATTCATCAACAATATGACAAATCATAGGCTTATAAAGTACTTCGTGTGCAACTTTAGGTAAATCAGATTTCATTCTTGTTCCTTTACCTGCCGCTAAGATAATCGCATATTTTTTCATATTGCTACCTCCACTTGAACATTTTATCAAATTTCAGTATCAAAAAAAAGGGCAAACAAGGATTTCCCTTAGATATTCATTATTTTATCTTTGGCTTTAACGAGTTCTATTGCTTCTTTTCCAGTTATTTTTTCAATATCAAATGCTATCATCTGTAATGCTTGCCAATATTGCTGTATTTCATTTTTCTGACTTTCTTGACTCATAGAAGCACAATATTTATCGATAAGGTATTGAATGGCTTGCATTTTTTGATGTTCATCTTCAATGCATCGTATCTTTCCAAAAACAATAACACTTCTGAAATATGTTGTGAAACGCTCTGGATGTACCTCATCTTTTTCAATCACACAAAAAGATGCTTTTGAACAAGCCTTAATAGCATCTATTTTATGTCCTTTTTTGGCACTATGAAAATAAAGATGGCCCTCATGATAAACATAACTTATCGGTAACGCATAAGGATAGCCTTCATCACCCAACAAAGCCAACACACCAGAACTTCCTTTTTGTAAAATATCTACACTTTCCTCTTCACTCAAACATTGCTTTTTTCTTCTCATTAATCGATTCATTTTCTATTCCTCCTTGTTTTCTTCGCATATGTTTCCACTGAATAAAACCATAAATATCCATCATTAAAAAAAGACTAAAACATACTACCATCAAACGATCATTTATATTCTTAAAGGCAACGATCGTCCATAATATAATCAATATCACATCATTCATAGCATAACCTATAGCATAATAAGCACTCCTTTTATATGTCAGATAAACCGCGATAAAAGAAGTGGTGATGGAAACCGTACTCCAAAATAATGAAGAAGTATGCCATGCTTTTAATATAACATAAAAAATTCCCGTAACCACTATGGACCATACGATCATCCATACATATTCGTTAAATTTCATCTGATACACTTCAACCTCTTGTTTATTTCCTTGATAAGGATGCTTTAGCCATGATATTAAAGCAAAAATGGACATCGGTGCCGTCATGGCTAGATAAGTCATCATTTCTCCATAATACGAAAAAGTCCATGATACATATCCATACATCACGCTAAAAATGATCATCAAACATTGTCCTATCGGATTCCCTTTGGCATTAAAAATAAGCGATGTGATCCCAATCATGGATGCCATCAGCACTAAGATATTGTTTTGAGGAAACAAAATATAAGTCCCTAATAATACCTCCATAGAAAAACACCATAACTTTTTTTCTACCTTTGTAAAGTTCTTCATCATGTGTAACCTCCAAAAAAAAGCATCCATAAACACATCTTCTATAGCTTAACGATGTGCCTATGAATGCTTTTGCATTCTCCACCCAGCGGCGGATGATTTATTTTTTTCAGTGTAACAAATATGCTATGAATTGTCAACAAATGCCTTGACTTCGATATAAACCTCCATTTGCCATTCCTCTTCACTTAATCGCGTTAAATGAAGTTCCCACATTTGTTTTTGTTGACCTACACGTTGTGTCTTCGTAAGTGGCTTGGCGACTTCTTCTATCGTCTGATATTGTCCATAAAGCTCCTGATAAGTTTGAACCGATAAATCTTCTGAATAAAAAATATGATATAAATCATTGCCTAAAGAAAAATTTTCAAAATCTATCCAAGCATCTGCATATTCAAAGACACCCTTTTTTACAAAGGTAAAACACGTGATATTTTCTCGATAATCTTTTCTTACAGATATCGTCATCTCTTTAGAACTGAATTCTAAGGTATTCGTGAGTTTGGTTAAAACTTCATCTTTCACTTCCATTCTGAATTCACGACTTGTTTCTCGATAAGGCTCTTTTCTCAATAAAGACAAAATATCTTTTTGATTTTGATAAACTTGCTGAAGCTCTTCCTTAAAAACAGTAGATTCCTTCATAGCTGTCTCTAAATCATCATAGGATTGCACCTTATCAGATCCACTCGTCGTAAACCATAAATACAATAAGATTAAAACAACAATGACAAAAGCCCCAAACAAAGGGACATCCCCTTCTGGATAAAACATCCTATCAAATCTCATTTGTCCTCGCCAATACATACGGTGTTGATCTCTTGCTGTAAAAGCTGTTCCTGGATCTGCGCCATTAAAATGACGATAATCTCTCATTTTTTACGCCTCCTTTTTATTTATCTGTATCTATTTTTTGTTGTAAAAACCATTGTTGTACACTTCTTTTTCTTCTTCGACTTATATCAAAACAAATTCCATTTGTCATCCATACAAATTGTTGATCCATTTTCTCAATATATGGATAATTAACAATCACACCTCGATCTATTTTCATAAAACCACTGTTTAATTGTTCTTCTATCCACAATAAACTTTTTTGTGTTCTTAATGCACTCAATTTACCTAACTTATTTAAATAAATAATGTCAACATGATGATGATTCTTTTTAACATATAATATATTAGACAATGCAATCATCTGCTTTTCATTAAGATATGAAAAAATAATTTTTTTATTTTGGCAGGAAAAATACTTTCTTAATTGATTTAATGTATCTTCTATGGTTTCCTTTAACTTTTTCTTTTCGATAAATTTTAATGTTTTTAATCCTATACATTTTAAAACCTGATCCAAATGATCACTGACATAGATAAGTAAGGTATCTCTATTCTGTTGATGGATATAAGTTGCTATTTCCATTCCTTCTCTACCATCAATACATACATCTAAAAATATAGCATCTACATCATTTTGTCCTAGAAAATCTAAAGCTGAATCCATATCATTGAAAGAGACAATATCTACTTGAGATAAATAATGTCTAATATTATTTTCTAACATTTTAGTATCATATGGATTGTCATCTAAGAGCATTATTTTCATGTATATCATCATTTATCCTTCCTATGATTTATCATCATATAGGTGTATTTAAAACTCTTTCTATTTTACAGCAACAATGTCTATCTTTAATTAAATCTTACTATATATATTCAATTATTTCAATGAGTAAACGATTTCTTCATCATGAAATATATTTTTATTTTTTTGTAAAAAGAGACCATTCACTATTATTTTTTAACCATTCATGCATGATGCATTGTTTTTTTAAAATCATTTGATATAATTTTTTTAGAAGTTCTGCAGGATTTCAATCATATTAAGGAGATTAAAAATAATGAAAAAAATATTAAATATTTTGATAGTTTTTGCTATGGTTCTTTGTTGCCTATCTGAAAAATCCATAGATCATAAAAATTATATCGAAATCCATGGTGAGACATGAATTTTATGAAAAAAATTCTCTTGATTGTTTTTATCTTCTTACTAAGCGCCTGCACCCAGTCATCATCTACAATTGAAGTGAATACTTATGATATAGATTCCTTATGTGATCAATATGGCTCTATTGTTGGAGTTGATGAAGAATATATCTATATTAATGATTTAGACACCATTGAAGACCCTTTTCTTTTCAATACCCATCAACTCTTAATTCTTGATCATGATGGACAACTGGTTAAAAAAATACCTACTCCTCTCCATAAAAGAGTTGTAGATTTCACCTATTATCATGATGTCATTTATTATTTTAATATCGTCTCTGATAATGAGTATTACACGATAGAATTATGTCAATTTGATGATCACTTAAAAGAAGTCTTGATAGCTACTTATTCGATATCTTCGCCTTTTCTTTCTCCTGAATTTATTCGTTTCAATGATAATATATATTTTAAAATTAATCACGATCTTTATGCCTTATCTGACGCTAAAAATCCTATATATCATCAAGACTCAGAATGGTCTGTTCCTTCACGAACCTATCAAACGGGTAATAGATTCTACTTTACAACTATATCCAATCAGCAACAACAGATTTGCTTTCTTGAAAATGGAAAAACAGAAACCTTAGATCTTAAATCAAATATATTTAATTTCTTTATCGATCAAGATAAAATCTACTATTATAATCTAGAAGATCATTTGTTACGCTGTTATAATATACATACCCAAAAAGAAGATATCTTATTTAAAGATATTCTGGTTGTAGATATGAAAAAAGTGGATGATATTCTTGTGATAACCTCACGATATGATACAATTTATTTTATTGATTTACCTCATTTAAAAGTACTCACATCTTTTGAAATGAAAAATGATCTTCATTCTCTTAACTGGATTCATCAAAGAGGAACGGATATATATTTGGAAGGTGACCAAAAAATTATTCACTATTGTATTAAAAAATCCCAATAAAAAACTTTATTTACGAAAGGCCTCTATATATGAGGCCTTTTCATATCATAACCACGCCTAAAAGACGTGGTATGCTCTCGCCCTTTAAGGGCATTCT
>CANPGX010000014.1 GCA_947573745.1 uncultured Erysipelotrichaceae bacterium
ATTGAGGAAGTACCTATTTTAATCATGCATGGTGAACGATTAGGTTATTTTAATCGAGAAATTAAAATGCAACAGCTTTTACAAGAATATCAGTGTCGTCTTTTTATTTCTGGGCATACTCATATTCCTATGTTAGTTCAAGAGGGGGCTTATGTGTATTTTAATCCTGGTTCGACGTCTCTTCCTAGAGGTGGAAGCTTACCGAGTTATGGTGTTATTGAGATTGATGGGGCGTCTATTCATGCTGAAATAAAAAATTATCAAAGATAGCGTTGATCGCTATTTTTTTAAAATACACAGGAAAATTGTTCTTGGATAATTCAATAAACTAGATTATTTTTCAAGTTTTTGTTGACAATTGATTATTTTTCAAGTAGTATAATATCAGAAAGGCATAAAAAAGCATTTATGCCTTTGTCAATCGTATGAGTAAGAAAATATTTCAAGTAACAGGAGGAAATGATTATGACACTCATTTCAGAAATTATCATAACATGTTTAGAAGGAATTATGAGTGGGCTACTTCTTTTAGTTCCATTAATGATTGGAAAACACTTAGAAATGAAAAGCCGTCATAAAAGAGGGGCTACATCTCATTTTTAATGGAGGAACGGTAGTTCCTTTTTTTATCCACTTGATGGATAAACTTTTTCCAAAAGTTTTTTGAATCAATGCACTGTTCGTGCTAATATGAGAATATCAAACATAAAGGAGAAAAAAAGATGAAGATAAGTGATCAAGCACAAGTATATTATGAAAGTCTATTTTCTGGATGTGAACCTCAATGGTTTAAGAGTGATCCTGAATTCGTTGAAATATTAGGAAATTTTGCTTTTGATGAGGTGATTCATCAAGATGATTTAGATGATAAAACAAGAATGATGGCTATTCTTGCAACACTTTTAGGATGCCAAGGAATAGATGTATTTGAATGGATGCTAGAAGGTGCCTATCAATCTGGTGTTACACCTGTAGAAATGAAAGAAATGGTTTATCAGGGAACAGCTTATTTAGGAATAGGGCGCACATTACCTTTTTTAACAGCTATCAATACATTTTGTGAAAAACACGACATTATGTTGCCATTAGAGGGACAATCGACGACGGATGCCAAGACACGATTAGAAAAAGGAAGTCAAGCACAGGTATCTATATTTGGTGATCATATGAAAGATTTTTACCATTCTGGTCCAGAGGAATCGCGCCATATCAATCGTTGGTTAGCTGAAAATTGTTTTGGTGACTATTATACAAGAGGGGGTCTGAACCTTGCTCAAAGAGAAATGATTACTTTTTGTTTTTTATCAGCCCAAGGCGGGTGTGAACCACAGTTGATATCTCATGCTGCGGCCAATATGAGATTGGGAAATGATAAAATCTTTTTGATCAAGATCATCTCACAATGCTTACCTTATATAGGTTATCCAAGAAGTTTGAATGCTTTAAGATGTGTCAATGAGGCATGTCAGCAATAAATCGTTGAATTGATAAGACACTATCTGATAGTGTCTTTTATTGACAATAAAAAAACACCTGTTGAATAGGTGTTATGTTTAAATGGCGTCCACGAAGGGATTCGAACCCATGACCGCACGCTTAGAAGGCGTGTGCTCTATCCAGCTGAGCTACGTAGACAATATGTTTTGCTTAGTTATTATATCATGTTTACAAATTATTGCAATATAAAATCATAAAAATCGTGGGATGTTTTATTGTAGTGGACCACGCTAGAAAGATTAAAAGAGTTATAAAATGAAATTGGCACTTTTTTTGTGTTATGATTGTAATCATAAGATAAATCTGTATAATAAATTTAGTTGTGATGAAAGGAGTTATTATGATTGAATCTCTATTAGAACAAGGATTGTATCAAGAAGCACTTTCTTATTTACAGTCTCCTACCAATGAACAAGAAGCCTATCAAAGATTAGTTTGCTTGTATGGGTTAGAAATGTATGCTAGGGCAAAAGAAGAGGCTTTGGTCTTAAAGCAACATGCCAAAGAGTATTATTATGATGTTGTGTCATTGCTGATATCGACTTTACAGGCGCTGGAAGATTATGAAGAGGCCATCAATCTTTTGGTAGAGGAGTTGTCGATGCCTTATATTCCTTATCAATATGAGGTGATGTTTAATGAAGCTTATGATACTATTTTATTAGATAAGCAAGATGCTTTGATGGATCATGGAAAGAAAGCATCTATTTTTAGTGAAGAGGATATTGAAACTATTTTAGAGAAGCCGCATCATGAGGATATGCTTTATATGGCTTTAGAACAACTCGAGGGAATGAATATACGTCGCTTTTTACCGAGTGTGCGTTTGTTTTTAAAAAATGAGGAAGCGCCTTCTCTTGCCAAATCACTCTTATTAGAGTGTCTGCACCAACAAGAGGTTGATGAAGAGCTTGAAGTTGTTAAGCATGGGGTTCTTTTAGAAGCTAATCCAGTTTATTTACCGATGGTTTTAGAGAGTGAAGCTTATGATGAAATCAGTGAATGGCTAGCTAGACAATTAGAGGATGAGAATCCATCATTATTGGTTCAATGTGATCAATTTTTACAATATTATCTTTATGATGTCTATCCTAGATATATCGATTTTGATGAATATGCTTTATTGGCTGCTTCCATCCATTACTATGTAGCGACTTTACAGTCTATTCCTGTAGATCAAGATGACTTGGAAAGTCGATATCAGGTGACTTTAGAGGATGTAGAAGAAAAGATTTTAGCACTTGGACAATTAAAATAGTTGAAATCATGTATTGATTCATGTATAATAGCGTTGTATCAAAAAAGGAGAATTATGATGAAAGTAGAAAAAAGCAAGTTAGAAGGAAGTATCATTGAATTAAAAGTAGAATTTTCTGGAGAAGAGTGGAAAAAAGCACAAGAAAAAGCTTTTAAAAAATTAGGTAAGAATGTTCGTGCTGATGGATTTAGACAAGGAAAAGTACCAGAAGTACTTCTTAGAAAAATGGTCAGCAAAGCAGCTATCTATGAAGAAGCAACAGATGCGATCATGGAAGCAAACTATCGTCAGATTTTAGCTGATGAAGAAGTGGCTCCTGTAGCTAATCCGGAATTAAAAGTAGAATCTGTAGATGATGATTGTTTAAAAGTTGTTTTACTTTCACCTGTGAAACCAGATGTTGTTTTAGGCGAATATAAGAATTTAAACATTAAGAAAACGGGTGTCAAAGTGACCAAGAAAGAAGTAGAAGAAGAATTAAAGAGATACCAAAATGAATATGCTGAATTGGTTGAAAAAGATGGGGCTGTAGAAAATGGTGATACAGCGGTCATTGATTTTGAAGGTTTCTTAGATGGTGTAGCTTTTGAAGGCGGAAAAGGCGAAAACTATCCATTAGAAATTGGTTCTGGTTCATTTATTCCTGGCTTTGAAGAACAAGTCATTGGTATGAAGAAAGATGAAAACAAAGATTTAACAGTGACGTTCCCTGCTGAATATCAGGCACCAGAATTGGCAGGAAAAGAAGCTGTATTTAAAGTAACTGTTCATGAAATCAAAAATAAGGTCTTACCTGATATTGATGATGAACTTGCTAAAGATGTGAATATTGATGGTGTTGAAACATTAGCTCAATTAGAAGCAAATATTAAAGAACGTATTCGTAACAATAAAACACAAGAAAATGAACGTAAATATATGGATGAAGTCATTGATACGTTGATCAAGAATACAACTATGGATATGGTAGAACAAGAAATTGACTTGATGTTAAGAGAAATTGAAAACAGCTTAAAACGTCAAGGACTTGATATGAAGACTTATAAAATGTTTACGAATAAGAGTGATGAAGATATTCGTCAAGATGCTAGTGTTGAAGCAAAACGTCGTGTGGCTCTTCAACTTGCTTTAGAAGCTGTTGCAAAAGCAGAGAACTTGACTGTTAGTGAAGAAGAAATTGATGAAGAATTTAAACAAATTGCAACTTACTATGGTCAGGATGTAGAACAAGTGAAAGAAACGTTTGCTTATGCAAGACCACAAATTGAATCTGATGTGCTTTCAAGAAAAGCATTAGACATTGTAAAAAGTAACGAAAAATAAGGCGCCATAAGCGTCTTATTTTAAGAAGAAGGGGGTAATTTTATGCAAGATGTCAATTCAGAAATTACATTACATGCATTACCTGTGATTTGTACTCGTGGGATGGTCGTTTTCCCAGGGAGTGATCTCACATTAGATGTAGGACGCCAAAAGAGCTTAAAAGCGATAGAAAATGGACATTTAATACATCAAGATCAAGTGATTCTTGTTTCACAAGTTAATCCAGTTGATGAAGAGATAGATTATGAAAAAATTTATCATGTCGGTACATTATGTACGATCAAGAAGCGCATTCGTCGTGATAGTTTAGGAACGATCAAGTTGACTGTGACAGGGGTCGATCGTGTGGCTTTAAAAGATTTATACGATGACCAAGAAGCACTCTATACACATTATCAAGTTTTAATGGATGAACATGGTGATGAATCAGAAGAAATTGCTTTAGTAAGACGCTTAAGCGAACAGATTGAAGCAACACCACTTACACCAGCTTTACCTAAACATGTAATGATGGCTTTGACCCAAGGGGTTTCTGCTGGTCAATTTGCTGATTCTATTGCGCAATATCTCAATACCAATATTCATACAAAACAACGTATGTTGGAAGAATGTAATACCAATCAACGTTTGTTGTTGTTGATGGCTTCTATGGAAGAAGAAAAGAATATTCAACGTATTGAAAATGAAATTAATCGTAAGGTAAGAGAAAGTGTTGATGAAAATCAACGAGATTACTACTTACGTGAAAAATTAAGAGCTATTAAAGAAGAACTAGGAGAAAGTTCTAATCGTGATGATGATATTGATAATCTTGAAGAATTGATGGAAAAACATCCTTATCCAAAACATGTTAAGGATAAGGTGGCTGAGGAGTTACGTCGTTATGAAATGATGCCACAAGCTTCAAGTGAAAGCAGTGTTATTCGTACGTATTTAGATTGGTTAGTCAAGGTACCATGGTATCAAGAAACGAAGGATAATGATGATATCAAGAAAGTAGAACAAGTGCTTGATGAGGATCATTATGGTTTAGAGAAAGTTAAGGAAAGAATTGTTGAACATTTGGCTGTTAAACAGATGACACAGTCACTAAAATCACCGATTATTTGTTTAGTAGGGCCTCCAGGAGTCGGAAAGACATCATTGGCAAAATCTATTGCCCGTGCTTTAGATCGTGAGTTTGTCAAAGCAAGTTTAGGTGGCGTCAAAGATGAATCAGAAATTCGTGGACATCGCCGTACGTATTTAGGTAGTATGCCTGGACGTATTATTCAAGGGATGAAAAAAGCTGGTGTGATTAATCCGGTATTCTTATTAGATGAAATTGATAAGATGTCAAGTGATTATCGTGGTGACCCATCAAGTGCCATGTTGGAAGTTTTAGATCCAGAACAAAATTCACAGTTTTCGGATAACTATTTGGAAGAACCTTATGATTTATCTAAAGTATTGTTTATTGCTACAGCGAATACCTTAGATACGATTCCAGCACCATTACAAGATCGTTTGGAAATCATTGAATTATCATCTTATACAGAACAAGAAAAATTGATGATTGCTAAGAACCATTTGATTCCTAAGCAACTTGTGATACATGGGCTGACGCTAGAACAATTAGCTTTAAGCGAAGAGGCTATCATGTGTTTGATTCGTCATTATACACGTGAGGCTGGCGTACGACAACTTGAACGTTATATTGCGAAAATTTGTCGTAAAGCTGTTTTAGCTATTTTGCGCGACCATCAAGAAAGTGTCTTTGTTGATGAGAAAGATCTTGAAGGTTATTTAGGTAAGAAAGTGTTTGATCATACAAAGATGCTTAAAGAGCCTCATGTGGGGGTTGTTACTGGTTTAGCTTATACGCAATTTGGTGGTGATATCTTACCAATAGAAGTAAACCATTTTGAAGGTAGTGGTAAACTCGTCATTACAGGGCAGTTAGGTGATGTCATGAAAGAATCAGCCAGCATTGCTTTAGACTATATTAAAGCGAATGCGAAAAAATATGGTATAGAGAAACAAGCTTTTGAAAAGCAAGATATTCATATTCATGTCCCTGAAGGAGCTGTCAAAAAAGACGGCCCAAGTGCTGGGGTAACTTTGACAACGGCAATTTGTTCGGCGTTCTTGAATAAACCAGTACGTCATGATATTGCGATGACAGGCGAAGTGACACTTCGTGGTGATGTTTTGCCTATTGGTGGACTTAAAGAAAAATCAATTTCAGCTCATCGTTCAGGTATTCATACCATCTTTATCCCTAAGGATAATGAAAAAGATATCGAAGATATTCCAGAATCAGTCATGAAAGATATGGATATTATTTTAGTGGATCATGTGGATACTGTCTTAGAGAAAGTGATTATTAAATAAGCGTCTTTGATGACGCTTATTTTTGAGGAGAAAATCATGTTAATCAAGGAAGCGAATTATTTATTAAGTGCAGCTTGGAAATCACAATGGCCTAGTGAAGATATGCCTGAAATTTGTTTGGCTGGACGCAGTAATGTAGGAAAATCAAGTTTTATCAATACTTTATGTCAGCGTAAAGTACTCGCTAAAGTGAGTGCAACACCAGGAAAGACACGTACACTCAATTTTTATGATATCAACCATGCTTTTAGATTAGTAGATGTTCCTGGTTATGGATATGCTAAGATCAATGATGACCTTAAAATTTCTTTTGGTAAAATGGTTGATGGCTATATTCGTCAACGAAAAACATTAAAGGCAATGATCTTATTAGTGGATGCCAGACACAAGCCAACTAAAGATGATGTGAGCATGTATCAATATATGAAGCATTATGATATTCCTGTTATCATTGTGGCTACCAAGGAAGATAAACTTAAACGTAATGATTTAAAAAAGAATAAGACTTTGATCATGACAACACTGGATATGGATCCTGATGACCATTTTGTTTATTTTTCAAGTTTGAAAAAAACAGGAAGAGAAGAAGTCTGGCAACTTTTAGAACCATATTTAGAGGGATAGTTTTTTACTATCCTTTTTAGATATGATATAATGTTCAAAGAAATCATAGGGCAAGGAGAGAAAAAATGCTTGATCACATGTCAATAGAAGTTTTAAAATTAACGCCTAAACGTTTAGAAGCACTTCATGATTTAGGGATAGAGACGATTCAAGATCTTTTAACTTATTATCCTTATCGCTATGAAAAGATAGAAGAAATACCTCCTGAAGCTTCAAAAGGTAAGGTTATTATTGAAGGTGAAGTGGTGAGTGCACCCAAGATTTTTTATCGTGGTAAATTATCAACCATGACATTTTCATTCATTTATCATACGCATACCTATCAAGTCACTATTTTTAATCGTCATTTTTTAAGACCTCATTTGACGATGGGAAGACGTATTGTCGTGATAGGAACTTGTGAAAAAGGACGCATTGTAGCCAGTGATATTAAATTAGATTCATTAGCTTCTTTACAAGGTATTCATCCTGTCTATACGACAAAAAATAATTTGAGTCAAAAAGTGTTATCTTCTATCATCGCCAATGCACTGAGTCATTATCGTCAAGAGATTGAAGAACTTGTCCCAGATCAATATATTCATAAACATCGTTTGATCAGCAAGGCTGAAGCAATACAATATATTCATTTTCCTGATGATGAGATGTCTCTTAAGGAAGCATTACGTTATTTAAAGTATGAAGAATTTCTTATTTTTCAATTAACGATGCAATGGAAGAAGCAGACATTAAAAAAAGAAGTTTTTAAGAAGAAAAAGAATTTTGATGAAACAAAGATCAAACAATTTATTCACCAATTACCCTTTCATTTAACACCAGATCAAGATACAGCCATCCAAGAAGTATTACATGATTTAAAGAGTGACCAAACAATGTATCGCTTGATTCAAGGTGATGTAGGTTGTGGAAAAACTTTAGTTGCTTCTATAGGACTTTATGCATGTGTTTTAGCGGGGTATCAAGGTGCTTTGATGGCACCTACTGAAATTTTGGCTCATCAACATATGTTATCGTTACAAAAATTATTTGAACATACCCCTTTAAGGATAGCTTTATTGACAGGGCATTTATCTACTAAAGAAAAAGAAAGTATCTATCAAGATTTAGAACAGGGATGTGTGGATTTGGTTGTTGGGACGCATGCCTTGATTCAAGACAGAGTTATTTTTAAGAATTTAGGATTAGTAATTGCTGATGAACAACATCGCTTTGGTGTTGAACAGCGTCGCTTACTCAAGAATAAAGGAAAGATGGTTGATTTCTTATTGATGAGTGCAACACCTATTCCAAGGACATTAGCTTTATCTATGTTTGGAGATATGGATGTATCTACGATCAAAACCATGCCTCAAGGAAGAAAACCAGTCATGACAAAATTTTTTGCCAGTCGTTCCATGAAGCCTTTTTTAAAGGAACTTAAGGATTATTTAAGTCATGGGGGACAATGTTATGTCGTATGTCCTTTGGTGGAGGCTTCCGAAGTGATGCAACAAAGAGATGCCTATAGCATTTATGAAGCGATGTCTCGTTATTTTAAAGGACAATATGAGGTTGGATGGATTCATGGAAAAATGAGCGATGAACTCAAAGAAGAAACGATGATGAGATTTAAAGAGAATCAACTACAAATTCTTGTATCTACAACAACGCCAATATGATGGTCATCTATGATGCTGATCGTTTTGGTTTAAGTCAAATTCATCAGTTGCGAGGTCGTGTAGGTAGAGGAGATCAACAAGGTTATTGTTTTCTCTTATCTACACAAAAAAATGAAGAAACGTTAGAACGATTACGTTTTCTAGAACAACATCAGGATGGTTTTGAAATTTCTGCTTATGATCTTAAATTGAGAGGTCCAGGTGAAGTTTTAGGTGAAAAACAAAGTGGGATACCTTCATTTCTTGTTGCTGACGTGTTTAAAGATTATCCTATTTTAGAGGCTTCACAAAAAGATGCTTTAGAAATCATTGAATATTATATTCAGGATCATGATTATGAAAAGACTATGGCTAAAATTCAAAAACGTCTTTTAGAAAATAACAGTTATGTTGATTAGTAAAATAAAATACTTCGTGGTATACTAGAAAAAGGAGTGATAGAAAATGATAAGATTAAGTGTAGATGCAATGAGTGGTGATTTAGGAAGTACAATTGTTCAAGAGGCTTGTGCTACTTTTGCCAAGAAACATGAAAATGTTTGTTTAAAGGTCGTGGGAAAAAAAGAAGAGTTGACCAGCTTAGAAACATATAAAAATATTGATATTATTGATGCCAGAGATGTCATGATGATGGATGAAAGCGTCATGAAAGTTAGAAGAAAGAAAGACAGTAGTATGGTCAAAGCCATCACACTAGCCAAAGAAGATGAAGCAGATGCTGTTATTTCTTGTGGTTCAACAGGAGCTTTTTATATTAGTGCTATGTTGTTTTTACCACGTTTAGAAGGAGTTGAAAAATCTTGCTTGATGGCGACTTTGCCAACTTTAAATGGGCGCGGTGTATTGATGTTAGATGTCGGTGCAAATGCTGAAAATACACCTTCACAATTGGTTGATTTTGCTTTGATGGGTTCAACTTATGCTAAGTATGTCTGGCATCGTGATGATCCTAAAGTAGCTTTATTAAATATTGGTAGTGAAGAAAAAAAAGGTGACAGTATGCATCAAGAAACGTATCAATTATTGAAAGCATGTCCACAAATTCATTTTGTGGGTAATATTGAAGGTAAAGAGATGTTAAATGAACAAGTCGATGTCATTGTAACAGACGGGTTTACAGGGAATGTGGCGTTAAAAACGACAGAAGGCGTTGCCACACAATTGATGAAAGGTTTAAAACAAACCATGTTGTCTAGTACATGGAGTAAACTAGGAGCACTATTATCTAAAGGAGCTTTATCTTCTTTGAAGCAGAAATTTGACCCAAAGATGGTGGGAGGTGCTTTAATGATGGGATTTGTCAAACCTGTCATCAAGGCTCATGGTGCCAGTGATGCCACTGCTTTTGAAAGTGCCTTAAACCTTGCTTTAGAAATGGTTGAACAAGATGTTGTCAATAAAATGAAAGATGGGATGCATTCATTATGAAAATACTTGATTTTTTATTAAAAGAAAATATACCTTATCATCACCTAGAAATTTATCGTGAAGCGTTCACACATTCTTCCTATGCCAATGAGGCGCATCGCCATCAAAAGGATTATGAACGTTTAGAATTTATGGGAGATGCCGTTTTACAGTTATACGTCTCTGAATTCTTATTTAAATATTATCCACATAAATCAGAAGGCGAATTGACGACATTAAGATCTAAGTTAGTGCGGGAAGAAGCCCTAGCGAGATTTGCTCGCGAACTAGGACTAGGTGAACTCATTTATTTAGGTGTTGGTGAACAGCGAAGTGGTGGTCGTGATCGTGAATCTGTCTTAGCAGATATTTTTGAGTCTTTTATCGGTGCACTTTATTTAGATAGTGGTGTTAAAAGTGTCATCCGCATTTTAGAGAAAACGATTTATAAACATGTTTATGAATCCAACTATGAAGATTTTGTGGATTATAAAACAAAACTACAAGAATTAGTACAAGCAGATGAAAGAAGAACAGTTGTGTATACTTTACTTTCTGAAACCGGTCCAAGTAATGCACCTTTATTTAAAGTGGCTGTGCGTATGGATCAAACAACCTTAGGTGTAGGTGAAGGTACGAGTAAAAAACGGGCAGAGCAAGAAGCTGCGCGTGATGCTTTAAAGAAACTAGCCAAAACAGATTTAGACATTTAAATCTGTTTTTTATGTCATGAGCCTATCTATCATAGAAACTTTGTCATAGTTTAAACTAGGAGGTCGATAATATGTATGATGCATATGCTTATATGCCACGTCATAGTTTAAACAAGGCAGGAGAAATTTATTTATATAAGGTTGAAAAAGGAGATACCGTATATCAAATTGCACGTCAATTTAATTCTGATGTTGAATGGATCAAAGCTTTAAACCAATTAAATCAAGAAGCTTTGATTTATCCTGATCAAGTTTTATTGATACCAGTGGTTTATCCAATGCCTAGACAAGACATGATGAATCGTGGCTATGAACTTTATTTTTAATGTATAAAATTGACAATCAAGCAAACACTAAGAATAAAGGAGGATGACTATGAAGAAAATCATCTTTTTATGCCTCACTTTATTATTAGTGGGATGTCAAAAAAAGGTTGAAGAAGATTCATCGGTACCACAAGTTTATCAGGATGGTACTTATATGGCGACCGTACAAGGCTATGCTAGTGAGTTTGAAATAAGCGTAGAGTTAAAAGAGGATAAGATCGTGAAGATTACCATTGGTGAAAATGAAGAAACACCATCCATTGGCGGTGTTGCAGCTAGTCAGATGGCGCAAAAAATTCAAGAAGCCAATAGTACTGATGTCGATTTAATTGCAGGCGCTACGTATACGAGTACGGCAATTAAACAAGGTGTTGAAAATGCCTTGAGTCAAGCTAAAGCAGCTGCTTCTTCCAATCATTCATAAAGGAAAACCATGAAAGTTTTCCTTTTTTTATTGCAATTTTCATCAATTTGACTATGATATACTATTAAGAAGGTGATATTTTATGAAAACGAGTGTTAATGATCAAAGAAATATGACATTAATGATGGACTTCTATGAATTAACGATGTCCTATAATTATTTTAAACTTGGTTGGAAAGATAAAATGGTTTATTTTGATATGTTCTATCGTAAGAATCCTGACCAAGGAGGGTTTTGTGTTTTTGCCGGATTAGAACAATTGATTGATTGTATTGAACATTTTCATTTTAGTGATGGAGATATTGATTACTTACGTTCACTCAATAAGTTTGATGAGGATTTTTTACAGTATTTGAAATCATTATCGTTCCATGGAACCATTTGGTCTATGAAAGAAGGAACACCGGTATTTCCTAATGAGCCCTTGGTGACGGTCAAAGCCAATATTATTGAAGCACAGCTTTTAGAAACGATGTTGTTGCTGACCATTAATCATCAAACGCTCATTGCTACTAAAGCACGTCGTATTGTCCAAGAAGCATTAGGACGTCCTGTCTATGAGTTTGGTGCAAGACGGGCACATAGTTATGATGCGGCGAATTATGGTGCCAGAGCTGCTTATATTGGAGGGGTAGCAGGCACAGCAACAGTTTCCGCTGGACAGATGTTTGACATTCCTGTAGCTGGAACGATGGCTCATTCCTTTGTTCAGGCGCATGATAGTGAGTATGAAGCCTTTAAAGACTATGCACTCACTTATCCAGATAGTGCCTTTTTCTTAGTCGATACGTATGATACTTTGAAAAGTGGGTTCCAAATGCCATCAAGGTGGCTAAAGAAGTCTTAGAACCTATGGGTAAACGTCTCAAGGGAATTAGATTAGATA
>CANPGX010000015.1 GCA_947573745.1 uncultured Erysipelotrichaceae bacterium
ATATTGAGAAACAAAAACGTGACTATGAGGCATTGGAAGAAAAAATCAAGAAATATGCTTATCAGGATGAAAGTAGTAAAGAAGGACTTGAGACCATGATGTTAAAATCTATGGTTAAAATGAAAACAATGATGAATCATGATGTTCATCATCTTTGTAAGATGTTAATAGAAGGAAGCAATAAAGCGGTCATTACAATGACATCCTTGCTGAATCAATATCCAGATATGGATGAAACATTATACCATCTTGTAGAGACCTTTTTAGAAACGGCAAAGCAACATATTGAAACATGGAAAATCTATTTATGAAAAAACAGTGAAACGAACGTTCACTGTTTTTTAAATGGTTATTTCAATTTGATTACCTTCTGGATCTAAAAAACATGTTTCATAATAACCATCGCCAGTGATACGTGGTCCGCTGACAATAGGATAACCATGTTCTTTGATGCGCTGTGTCAAGGCATCTACAGCTTCCTTGCTTCCTAATGAAAAGGCAAGGTGTGTGAATCCCGTTCGATAGAGTGGCTTATCTAAAAGTGCCATATCAGGGCGACACATCAATTCTAGACGGGCACCCTCTTCAAAAGTAAGAAAGTATGTTTTTAATTGTGTTTTAGGGTTCATATAGGGTGCATGAGATGTCGCATTTAAATATGTTTCATAAAATACACGCATTTTCTCAATATCTTGCACGTAGATAGCGATATGTTCTATTTTCATGCCTGATCCCATTCCTTGATGACTTCTTTTACTAAGGCTACTAATTGTTTCTCTGCCTTGTTGGCAGCTTCCATCACTTCTTGATGGCTTAATTCATTATTGCTAAGGCCGGCAGCTTTATTAGTAATCAAAGATAATCCCAACGTATTCATGCCACAATGACGCGCTACAATAGCTTCAGGCACAGTAGACATGCCTACAAGGTCTACCCCTAAATGTTTTAAAGCACGGATTTCAAAAGGTGTTTCAAACATTGGCCCTTGACAGAAACAATAAACACCATGCTTGATAGGCATACCTTGTTTTTTAGCGATACGTTCTGTTAAATCACTTAAACGTTTTGAGTAAACTTCGGTCATATCTTTAAATCTTGGACCAAACTCATCTAAGTTAGGACCACGTAAAGGGCTTGGCGCAAAGAAACTAAAATGATCATCAATAATAGCAACATCGCCTGGCATATAATCATCATTGAGCCCACCAGCAGCATTAGTGACAATTAAGTTTTCAATACCTAATTTAGAAAAGACACGAATAGGTAGTGTCACAGTTTCCATATCATGACCCTCATAATAATGAAAACGTCCTGACATCACAAGGACATCACAGCCTTCAATGGTTCCTAGAATCAATTGACCAGCATGACCAGGAATCGTTGAAACTGGAAAATGTGGAATATCTTGATAATCAATGACCGTAGGATTTTCCACTAAATGCGCTAAAGGCCCTAAACCTGATCCTAAGATAATAGCGATTTTTGGTTTTTTTTGGCATAAAGACTGAATTTTAAGTGTTGCTTCATTTATTTTTGTATACATCATGATTTCCTCCTTATTTATATCATAATCAAAATGAAGGTCTTTGTCATGATATTTTCAAATAAAAAGAATTTATGATAAAATAAACGTATATTCTTATAGGGGGGATGCCAGATGTCTGAAAAAGTTTTTTCTTTAAAGCAAGATCGTTTGTTAGAAGGGCGTGTCTTTCGTGATCCTATTCATAATTATATCCATGTAGACTATGGCATTTTTTGGAAACTGATCAATACGAAAGAAATGCAACGTTTAAGAAGAATTCATCAATTAGGTGGTGCCTGTCAAGTCTATCATGGGGCGGAACATTCACGTTTTAATCATTCTTTGGGTGTCTATGAAGTGGTGCGTCAAATGTGTGAAAGCGTTGCTTTAAAAGAACAATTGAGTGAATATGACCAGGTTTGTGTATTATGTGCAGCCTTACTTCATGATATTGGACATGGACCCTTTTCACATGCCTTTGAGCATATTTTCCCTATCCACCATGAAATATACACAACGAAGATCATTTTAGGTCATAGTGAAGTTCATGATGTCTTGAAAAGTTATGATGAGCATTTACCAACGGATATCGCGCGTATCATTGATAAAAGTCATCCACATCAAATCCTTATTCAAATGATCACCAGTCAATTGGATGGAGATCGTATGGATTTTTTATTACGTGATTCTTATTTTACAGGGACAACGTATGGAAAGTTTGATATGAATCGTATTTTAAGAACGATGCGTATTTTTCAGGGACAGTTAGTTTTTAAAGAGTCAGGAACGCAAGCTATCGAAAATTATATTTTGGCAAGATATCATATGTATTGGCAAGTTTATTATCATCCTGTTTCACGAAGTTATGAACAGTTATTAGGCTCACTTTTTTTAAGGGTGCGTGATCTTTATCAAGAAGGCTATGTTTTTAAAAAGGATATTTCTTTGCTTATTCCATTTTTAGAGAATCATGTATCTGTAGAAGATTATCTAAGATTAGATGAGAGTGTTTTACAATACTATATAGCTTCATTTCAGGATGAAACGGATTCTATTTTAAGTGATCTTGCTTATCGTTTTTTAAACCGTCATTTGTTGAAATATTGCGATTTAAAAACACCAAAACGATTAGCTCAGCTTCAAGCATTAGCTCAAGAAAAGGGATATCCACCACGTTACTATATTTTGACAGATGACCAAAAGCAAGTCCCTTATCAATATAATATGAATGATGATGTCAATGAAATTCTTATTTTGAAAGACGAAAAACTTTATCCACTTTCAGAAGTGTCTGAAGTTGTTTACGCTATTGTACATTCTTCAAGGAGTAAACGTGATACTAAAGTTTATTATCCACAAGAGATCATCAACGATCTTTAAACCAATAAGTTAATCCATCACTGCTGAATTGTCCACTATTGGGGTCTATTTTTAAAGCGGTGATGTTTTCATCTGGTTCATAGAAATGATCTTCGGTATGTTGGGTGAGTGTTTCGCCCATATCATAAAAGATGGCTTTACATACTTTCCGTGAATCATAATCATCCATTTCTCGATGATCGTCATAGCCTACCCAACAAGCAATCAAGATATCAGGACAGTATCCAATCGCCCAGCTATCCCATTCGCTTGTACCTGATTTCCCGGCAAAAGTTCGTGTTGGTTTAAAGGCGGACATTGTGGCATTAGAATAGCTTGTATAGCGATTTTCAAAAGGGGCCGTTAATAATTGATTTAAGACAAGACAGCTTGTTCGATCAAAGCGTTGTTCTTGGGTGCTTTTGTGTTCATAGAGGATATTTCCTTGGCCATCTTCAATTCTTTCAATCGCATAAAGAGGTTCATAACTTCCTTCTGAAGCAAAGACATTATAGATATCAGCAAGTTTAAAGACATTTGTTGAAAGGGTGCCTAAAGCTAAAGATGGATGGGGAGATAGATCTGAAAATCCAAATTGTTTAAGGCAGTTTGTTAATGTTTGTTCGCCAAGAAACAAATGTGTTTTTACAGCGTAAATATTATCAGAAACCGCAATCGCTTTTGCAAGACTAATGTCTTGATTGGCATAGCTTTCAGCAAAATTTTTGGGACTATAAATTTCACCACTTTCTAATTGGAATGTGGTTGGGGCACTTAAAAACATGGTATTAGGTTGAAAGCCATTTTCAATCGCTAAATAATAAAGTAAAGGTTTAATGGTAGAGGCAACTTGTCTCGTAGAATCAATGGCACGGTTAAATTGTGAATCATGGTAATCTCTCCCACCAGCGAGGGCCAATATCTGGCTACTGTAAGGTTTAACGACAATACTAGCAACCTGGAGCTCTGTCTCTGGCATTTCTTTTTCAATGGTAGAAGATAATAGGGATTGCACATTTAAATCTAAAGTCGTATATACTTTTAAACCATTTTCTAAATGCTGGTTGACATCAAACCCTAATTGACGCAATTCGACATAGATATAATCTCTAAAGTAATTTAATGTAGGGTCGTAATGATCAGAAGTATTATTTAAAACTACTTTTTCTTTTTGGTAAATAGAATAATCTTCCTGACTAATATAGCCTTGTTCCAAAAGGGCATCTAAAACCACTTCACGACGTAAGTAAGCCTTATCTAAATCGACAAAGGGGGAATAAATAGCTGGACCATTCACAATTCCAGCGAGTAAAGCAGATTCACTATAGGTCAAAGATCGCGCATGTTTATTAAAATAAAAAAGACTGGCATTCTCAATACCATAAATACCATGACCAAAGTAGGCACTATTGACATAGCCTTCTAAAATCTTTTCTTTGTTGTAATGTGTTTCCATTCTTAAAGCGATAAAAGCTTCACTTATTTTTCTTTTCCATGTTTTATCATTGTTTAAATAAAGTAATCTTGCATATTGTTGTGTAATGGTACTAGCACCTTGAGTTTTTGATTGATGTAAAAGATTGACAGTAATGGCTCTGGCTAAACTTAGAAAGTCAATCCCTTTATGTTCATAAAAACGTCGATCTTCAATTGCGACAATACTTTCTAAAAAACTTTGGTTGACCTCTTCAAGATCGACCCATGTACCATTGCTACGGTTATTAGATTGATAAAAAACTTGACCATTTTGATCAATCAATTGTAGATATTGGCTCTTACCAATGGATGGTTTTTCTATCAAAAAAGCCAAAAGATAAAAAGAAGCAAGGATCATTATGGCACAACTAATCATGATGACAAAAATACGATACCATTTCTTGAGCATTTTGATCACCCCTTTTTATCATTTTTTCCCAAAGTGTGATATAATATTCAATGGTGATTAAAAATGTCTCAAACAGTCAATGTTTTTTATAAAAGTATTATTTTATCGCAAGGACATAAGGAAACTTTAGAATATCATGGTCAAGGGGTGCTATCTCAACATGGGCTCTATGATCATCTTGATTTTAAAGCTGATCAACATCATTTTCAAATTGATTATAAAGATGATGAAGTTATTTTAAAAAATCATCAACAAGCTTTGAATCTTCATCGTCATCAGATCAAAGACAATGACTATCCAACGGATTTTGGTGTTCTTCATTTAAAAACGAAACTTTTAAAGTTAGATGGCCATCAGGATCATTTACACTTAGTTTATGAATTGTATGATCAAACAACCTTGTTATCAAAGATTTTTATGAAGATACACTATATACCTGTTCATGAAGAAGCTGTTTAAGGCTTCTTTTAAAATACTTAAAATTTTTTAAATATTTTATTGACAAAGAAGCATAAAATGATAATATATACTTAAAATATTTTAAGTAATGGAGGAACTATGATAGAAAAAAAATTTCAACACGTCTATGATTTGTTCAAAGCTAAATTTTATGACTCTATTTGTAAAAGTGATCCGAATCTCACGGTCAATGAAGCATTTAGCCTAGAAATTATTTATATGTTAAAAGAACCAACCATTTTAGAATATGCTTCTTATATGGGAATTTCGCAACCAAATGCGACTTATAAGATTCGGCAATTAATGGAGAAAGGATATTTAAAAAAAGAAGTGTCTTTGAAAGATAAGCGTGCTTTTAAACTTCAGGTAACAGATCAATTTATGGCATTATATCGTAAGAATGATCAATATATTGCCATGGTGATGGATATGGTCAAGAAAGCCTTTGATGAACAAAAAGTACAATTATTAGAAGAGATGCTGACTTATGTAGGAGAGAAATTGGAGGTCTTAGAAGATGAGAATATTGACAGATACAACAAGTGATATAACTTTATCACAAGCACAGTCACTAAATGTAGATATGGTTAGCTTAAAAGTTATTTTTAATGAAGAGGTATATGAGGATCAAAGGACATTAAGCACACAAGCGTTTTATCAAAAGATGGAAAACAGTGATCTATTACCGACAACATCACAGCCATCACCACAAGATTTTTTAACTTACTTTGAAGATGTTAAAGCAAAAAAAGAAGAAATGATCGTTATTGTATTATCAAGTGCATTAAGTGGAACGTATCAAAGTGCTATGATCGCTAAATCGTTGTGTGAATATGAAAAGATTTATATTATTGATAGTATGACAACAACTTTAGGATTACAAGCGCTGGTCCATGTAGCTATACAGTTAAGACAGGAAGGAAAAGATACATTAGACATTGTAGAAACCTTAGAACAATTAAAATATAAGATAAGATTAGTAGCTTTAGTAGATACTTTAGATAATCTTATTAGAGGTGGAAGATTATCTAAAAGTGCAGGATTTGCTGGTAAACTTTTAAAAGTGAAACCTTTATTGTCATTAAATCAAGGTCAACTGGGTGTTTTTTCTAAAGCACGTGGTCATCATAAAGCGATGTTAGGGATGATGCAAGAAATAGAAAAACAAGGAGGTATAGATACGCATTATCCTGTTTACTTTGGTTATACAGGTCTTGATGATCCATTGGCACCTTTGATAGCTTTGGTGAAAGAACAATATTCTTTAGAAAAAGAATACCAAAGTTGTATCGGTCCAGTCATCGGTGTTCATGCTGGCAGCGGGGCTTTAGGAGTAGCTTATTTTATAAAATAGGAATGGGAAAAAGCCCATTTCTTTTTGTTTAAAGCAATGAATATTTTTTCAGTCATATTTTAATGAAATTATGCTCTAATTTATTTGACTTTATGTGGGTTTCATGATATTTTTTTAAATTGTACAGTACGTGTATCAATGGAAGAAGGAGGCAATTTATGGCTCTAAATAAAATAGAAGCATTATTAAAAAAAGTATTAAAAGAAGCAGTGCTTAAAAGCAGTGCAATAGAAGACTATACAGAAGAAAACATCATGATTGATATTCCAAAAGATCAAGCACACGGAGACTACTCAACAAATTTAGCAATGCAATTGACTAAAATATTAAAAAAGAATCCACGTCTTATTGCCGAAGATATTGTCAACCATCTAGACATGGAGGAAGCTAATATTGAAAAAGTAGAGATTGCTGGTCCAGGATTTATCAATTTATTTATGAAAAAAGATGCTTTGATGTCTGTCATTCAAGAGGTTATCACACAAAAAGATCATTATGGACATAGTGATTATGGACAAGGCATACGTTATAATATTGAATTCGTCTCAGCTAATCCAACTGGCTCTCTTCATTTAGGACATGCCAAAGGGGCTGCTGTAGGGGATAGTATCTGTCGTATTATGGAAGCAGCTGGTTACAATGTGACTAGAGAATATTATATCAATGATGCTGGTAATCAAATCACTAATCTTGGATTATCTTTATATGCACGTTATCTACAATCTTTTGGAAAAGAAGCAACTTTACCTGAAGATGGATATCATGGACAAGATATCATTGATATTGCCAAGAAAATCAAGGAAGAGATTGGTGATCGCTATTTAAATGATGATACTGGTGCTTTAGATTATTTCAAGGAAGCTGGTAAAAAAGCAGAACTTGCAAAAATCAAAGAAATTTTAGAAGAGTATCGTGTTCATTATGATGTTTGGTTTTCAGAAACCTCTTTATATAAAGAAAATCGTATTAAACCTACGCTTCGTTTATTAAAAGAAAAAGGTTATACTTATGAACAAGATGATGCCCTTTGGTTTAAGTCAACTTGCTTTGGTGATGATAAAGATAGAGTGTTAATTAAAGGCGATGGTAGTTATACGTATTTGACACCAGATATCAGTTATCACTTAAATAAATTAGATCGTGGTTATGAATATCTTGTCGATATCCTAGGGGCTGATCATCATGGCTATATTCATCGTATGAAGGCAGCAATACAAGCTTTAGGATATAATGCAGATCAGTTAAATATTGATATTATGCAAATGGTGCGTATGGTTGAAAATGGAGAAGAAGTTAAGATGAGTAAACGTACAGGTAATGCCATTACGATCAAGACATTGATTGAAGAAATTGGTGTTGATGCATCACGCTACTTCTTTGTAGCAAAAGCACCGAATACCCATTTTGATTTTGATTTAGGACTAGCAAAATCACAATCCAATGAAAATCCAGTTTATTACGCACAGTATGCTCATGCTAGAATGTGTTCTATTTTAAGCCAAGCCCAAGGTCGTATAGAAAAGGCTAAACAGTATGATTTGCTTGTTCATCCAAAAGAGGTTGAACTAGTTAAACATATCAATGAATTTAAAAATACTATTATTTCGAGTGCTAAAGAAAGAATGCCACATAAGATTGCCAATTATATTCAACGTTTAGCGATGCTGTTTCATAGTTTTTATAATGAATGTAAAGTTATTGATGACAATCATATGGCATTAAGCAGTCAACGTTTAGCACTTGTAGAAGCAACAAAAATTACATTAAAAAATGCATTAGATTTAATCGGTGTTTCTGCACCTGAAAAAATGTAGGAGGATAGAAAAATGGATCATGGACAAAATTCAATGGTAGATATCGCTTATGATTTGATGACAAAAAAGAAAAAAGCAGTGGAATTCGTTAAGTTGTGGCAAGAAGTTTGCGAAATTAAAGGCTTTACACCAGAACAAAAAGAAGAAAAACAATCTTTATTTTATACGAATATCACACTAGACGGTCGTTTTATTACAACCGGTGAAAACCGTTGGGATTTAAGAAGTCGTCATAAATTCAGTGAAGTTCATATTGATATGAACGACATCTACAATGAAGAAGATATCGAAGAAGAAATAGAATGGAAATTACGGGAATTAATTGAAAATAAAAATTATTTTGGAGTAGAAGAATTGTTAGAAGGGGAGAATATTTCCAAAGAAAAAATCGCTACTTTTTTAAAATTGCAGGAATTAGAAGAAGATGAAGAAGAACTTCTAGACGATGAAGATGATGATGCTGAAATGGAAGAAGATAGCTACGATGATGAATAATCATGAAGTCATGGTGAATCTCTTATTTTAAGGGATTCACTTTTTTGTTTTAATAAGGGAAGGACTTGAAAATCATCGCAATGTATTGTACACTTTTTTACTAAAGTAGAGAATCAAAGGAGATAGGGATATGATATCTAATAAAGCTAAAATCGCAAAATTCATCTTAAAAAATAAAGAAATTTCAAAACCAGAAATAGCGACACAATTGGATTTAAGTATGCCTACCGTCCTTCAAATCGTCAAAAATCTTATCGATGAAGGTTTGGTCGTACAATCTGGCAAGCAAGCTTCTAAAGGGGGACGAAAAGCAACGGCCTTATCTATTGCTGAAGATTTTATTTTTTCAATAGGAATTGATATTACAGCAAACCATGTGAGTTATGTGGCGATTGATTTAAATAGACATGTTGTAGGAAAATTAAGAATGAAGAAGCGTTTTGAACATGTGCTTAGTTATTATGAAGATCTTCAATATCATTTAGACCATTTTCTACAGGAAATAGATTTACCGAGAGAAAAAATTTTAGGCATTGGCGTGTCTCTTCCAGGAATTATTGATCGTTCTAAACAAATGTTAATTCGTTCTCATGTTTTAAAGCAAAATCACGTTTCGTTAAAATTCCTGGAATCTCTTTTTGATTATCCTATATTTTTTGAAAATGATGCGAATAGCGCTTTGTTTGCAGAAATGAGTTATATTAAAAAGAATACTATTTATGTTTCCTTAAGCAATAGTGTAGGAGGGTCTATATGTATTGACCAGTCTATTTATATGGGAGATGGCTTTAAAAGTGCAGAATTTGGTCATATGATCATTATACCAGATGGTGAAGTTTGTTATTGTGGGAAAAAAGGTTGTGCTGATGCTTATTGTTCTGCTCAAGTGCTTTTAAAATATGCAGATTCTTTAGAACAATTTTTTGAACGGCTAAATCAAGGGGATGCCAGAATACAAGAAGCTTGGCAACGATACTTGGATCATTTATCGATTCTAGTTTCTAATTTAAGAATGACTTTTGATTGTGATATTATGCTTGGTGGTTATGTAGGGGGATATATGAAACAGTATATGGCAGAGTTTTATCAAAAGGTCATGAGATATAACTTGTTTGATGAAGATACGACATATTTGAAAAATTGTCATTATGAAAAAGAAGCTTCAGCTATCGGTGTAGCACTTCATTTTGTAGAAAATTACTTTAATAAACTTTAACATCTTGACAATAAGAAAGAAACTTTTCATAATATATTTAAGGACTTTATTAAACCACTTTATAAAAGTCTATCATGAATGAATTATATTGAAAAGGAGAAAGAAAAGATGTTACAACAAGTTATGACGGCACCAGGAGTCATTGAGTTTAAAGAAGTTCCAGTGCCACAAGTGGAAGATGATCAAGTTTTAATTAAAATTATGAAAATCGGTGTATGTGGATCAGATATTCATGTTTATCATGGTAAACATCCATTTACTTCTTATCCAGTAACGCAAGGTCATGAAGTTTCTGGAGAAATTGTTGAAGTTGGTAAAGCTGTTTCTAACTTTAAGGTAGGACAAAAGGTAACTATTCAGCCACAAGTTGTATGTGGACATTGTCACCCATGTACACATGGGAAATATAATCTTTGTGAAGAACTTAAAGTTATGGGATTCCAAACAACAGGAACAGCCTCACATTATTTTGCAGTAGATGCCAAAAAGGTAACTTTGCTTCCTGAGGAAATGTCATTCGATGAAGGTGCTATGATTGAACCATTAGCTGTAGCCGTACATGCATTAAGACGTGTTGGGGATGTTCAAGGCATGAATATTGCGGTACTAGGTGCAGGCCCTATTGGTATCTTAGTAGCACAAACAGCTAAAGGTATGGGCGCTAAGCAAGTTCTTATTACAGATGTCAGTGATGTACGTTTAGCTAAAGCTAAAGAATGTGGTGTAGATTTCTGCATCAATACAAAAGAGAAAAACTTTGGAGAAGCGATGTTAGAAAACTTTGGTCCTGACAAAGCAGATGTGATTTATGATTGTGCTGGTAATGATATGACAATGGGACAGGCTATTCAATATGCTCGTAAAGGAAGTACGATTGTTCTAGTGGCTGTATTCTCAGATATGGCAAAAATAGATTTAGCTGTTTTAAATGATCATGAATTAGATTTAAATACGTCTATGATGTATCGAAATGAAGATTATGTTGAAGCTATTCAGTTAGTCAATGATGGAAAAGTCAGCTTGAAACCATTGATTTCAAAACATTTTGCATTCAAAGACTATTTAAAGGCTTATCAATATATTGATGAAAATCGAGAAACAACGATGAAAGTCATCATTAACGTACAAGAATAAACGAGGTATATTTATGAAGAATAATTTAACTGGATTGCAACATATCGGTATACCTACAAATGATTTGGATAGTACCGTTGCCTTTTATGAACACTTAGGATTTGAAGTTGCTTTAAAAGTTCTTAATGAGGAAGCCAATGAAAGAGTCGCTTTTTTGAAACTAGGTGATTTTGTGATTGAAAGTTATGAAAATCACCAAGCTGCTTTATGTGATGGTGCCATCAATCATATTGCCATCAATGTAAAGTCTATTGAAGAGGCCTATGAATGGATCATGCAACAGGGTTTGAATAATACACAGGATGATATCCACTTTTTACCTTTTTGGGAAAAGGGTGTTAAGTTCTTTACAATAGAAGGTCCTAATAAAGAAAGAATTGAATTTAGTCAATATCTTTAAAATCAAGAAGTCTCATTTTCTTTCAAAATGGGACTTTTTTTCATAAATAATAATCATATGAGATACACAAAAAGGGAGTATTTTACCATGCTTGGTTAGTTTTTTGATAGATTTTTTTAAAAAATCATCAAAAAGAATAATCCATAAGATAGATGCTTGACAAAGAAAAAAATATTAAATATATTTTGATTGTGAAAATCATATATTTCATAAAAAACGAAAATCTAGATAAAGGGGTAAAGAAAATGAGCCAAATGTCAAAAAAAGTAAGTACTTTCTTGATGATATGTTTATTAGTAGGGGGACTTTATGGT
This sequence comes from uncultured Erysipelotrichaceae bacterium, assembly GCA_947573745.1. Lineage (GTDB taxonomy): Bacteria > Bacillota_I > Bacilli_A > Erysipelotrichales > Coprobacillaceae > CANPGX01. The sequence continues at coordinate 11,956 of CANPGX010000015.1, forward strand.
TGTCAAAAAAAAGAGCCTGAACAACAAGCAAAAAATCAAACGCTAGCATCACTATTAGTCGATGTTGATTTGTCAAAATTGCCTGAACAAGATGAAAATGAAACAGATGAGGCAGAAGAAACGGAAGATGAAGAGACAACTGATGAAGAAACACCCGAATCATCACCATCTCATGCACAACAAAATAATTCATCTAAACCATCAGGATCAAATGGATCACAAAATAATTCATCTAAACCATCGGGATCTAATGGATCACAAAATAATTCATCTAAGCCATCAGGGTCTAATGAATCACAAAATAATTCATCTACACCATCAGGATCAAGTGAATCACAAAATAGTTCATCACAACAAGAAACTAAACCTACACAAACGCCAGTTACATCTTCAGGGTCACATCAAAGTGAGAAACAACAAATTTTGGCTTTGGTCAATGAACAAAGAGCTAATCAAGGATTGCCAGCCCTTTCTTATCGTAGTGATTTACAAGCAGCAGCAGATACGC
>CANPGX010000016.1 GCA_947573745.1 uncultured Erysipelotrichaceae bacterium
CGTTTTTGCGTTAAATGAGCTATTTAAGTTTTATTTACTCGTTACAGCCCCTTTTCTTATTTTTCTTCCTTCTCTGTATATTCAACATCAATGATATCTGAATTACCAGATTGATGATATTGATTTTGTGTCCGTTTTTGCTGTTGCCAATAAGGATCCTGATAACTTGTCATATCCTCCATAGCCCGATTAAACTCTTTAACAGCCTTTTTTTGATGATAATAGAGATAGAGTCTAAAACCAATAAACAGTGCGCCTAAAACAATGATCAATGGCCAGAATAAATAAATGAGTGCAATTGATATTAAAATAAAAATTAAATAATAGATAAATCCATTCATCTTTGATCCTCCTTAAACTGAAACAACTTAAACAATTCAATACCTAATCCTTTTGAAAGTTGATCCATCGCCTTCAACGAGATATTTCTTCTACCACACTCAACATCAGATATATAATTTTTAGATAACTGACATCTAAAAGCCAGCTCTTCTTGTGAAATCATCCGATCATTTCTTAACTTTTTCAATTGTTTTCCAAAGCGTATCAAAATATCTTCTTTCATTGCTTTTCGTATAAACTCCTTAATAAACTCGCCTCATCATTCAATTTTTTAAAACGTCGATGTAATCCTGATTTACTTATGCTTTGACCATAAACTTTTTCATATTCCACAGATAATTCTAAAAGGTTCGTTTCTGGATGTGCTAATCGAAGTAAGGCTACATGTTGCGTTTTTTCATCCAATTGCATCAAGTGATCATGTTCAATTAAAAACTGGATATCTTCTATCTGCTTTTTACTGGTACTCAGTACCTTCATTTCATTAGCGATATCACAATTACCCAAACGATTTAAATTGTTGGAAAAATCGCGGTCAATTCTGGTCCCTTCAAAATATAAAACACTTTGATCTGTCCCGATAGCTCTTAAAAAGTCACCAATTTTCTCAGAAGCCTTGAGATAAACAATATGCTTGCCCCTACGTTTAATCATCTTAGCATTTAAAGCGTATTGATTCATTAAATATTGTAAAAATTGTGCCATTTTTTCATCACTGACACTCATTTCCAAATGATAGTTGGCTGTTTTAGGATCATTGACACTCCCACTAGCTAAAAATGCCCCTGCTAAAAATGCACGACGACAACATTCTTTCCTAAGCAAGAGTTTTTCCATATCAGAAGGTTCATATTGACCTATGCCCATCATAAGATCATCTAAAATTTCCTTGGCTTTAGTGACCCTTAAATAATAAACATTATTCTTCTTTAACTTCATTTTTCTTGAGACAAGAAATTCTATTTGGGGATGATAAAGTTCCTTTAATAACTTATGAATCTTAGAAGCAATCTTTGCATTTTCTGTTCTTAAAGATAGAGATAATCCTTGATAATTGAGGGATAACGTCCCATTTATCTTGATAAAAGAAGCCACAAGGGCTTTCGCACAACAATCTTCAAATTCATTAAACACAATTTCTTCTTTAACGCGTCTTGAAAATGAAACGACCATTAGTGGTTCGCATCGCGATGCAATTTATGTACTGGATACTTATTTGAATAATAAGAAGCAAAATAATTCGTTAACGTAACAGAACGATGTTGTCCACCTGTACATCCAATACCAATCACTGCATGCATCCTTCCCTCTTGATCAAATTGATCTAAAAGATAATCTAAAGTTTTTGTCATGACTTGAATAAATGTTTGTGTCTCTTCCTTTTCCATGACCCAGTCATATAAATACTTATCATTTCCCGTATAATCTCTTAATTCTTCAATATAAAAGGGATTTGGCAAAAATCGTACATCTAATAAAATATCTGCATCTTTAGGAATACCATGTTTATAACCAAAAGATTCAAAGGTTACCCTAAAAGGTTCTTTGCCCCCCTTAATAAAATAGCGTTCTAATAATGTTTGAAACGCATTAGGTCTCAAATGTCCTGTATCAATAGAAATATTGGCAAGCTGTTCAATAGGTTGTGCAATCTTACGTTCAAATTCAATGGCTTCTTGCAAACTAGCCGCTTTATTACTGATCAGCAACGGATGACTACGACGTGTCTGCTTATAGCGTGATAGTAAAGCTTCATCATCGGCATCTAAAAAAACGATGGTCAGATGAATCCAATCAAGATTGATAAAAGTACGAATAGCCTGTATTGCATCATTTAAGCTCACTGCCATAGCCACTTTTGTATAACGTGCTGTATCTCTAAAAAGTTCTCCTAATTCATTAAATAATTCAATAGGACAATTATCGATACATTGATATTCTAAATTTTCAAAAACAGCCATAGCACTTGTTTTGCCAGCGCCAGACATTCCCGTTACAAAAACAAATTCCATTTTTTCTTCCATATTGATCACCACCTTTATTATACCATATTCTCCTATGATAAGTGTACTTTTATGGAAGATATTCTCATGATAATCCAAAAATATAGATTCTTTATGAATTTATTCAACAATGATTCTTTCAAAATGAATATCTAATATTTTAGATAAATCTTCCGCCTTAAGTTTAAGAGTCACCCCGATTTTACCACCACTGATATAGATAAAGGGATATTGTAATGCTGTTTGATGCATATATACAGGATAATTTTTCTTCATACCAATAGGACTACATCCCCCACGTACATATCCTGTTAAAGATAACAAATCACGCACATGAACAAGCTCTAATGACTTTTCATGTGTCAGTCTAGCAACTTCTTTAAGATGAAGTTCTTCATCAATAGGTAAAACAAAAACATAGTAACGTTTATTTTTTGAAACACACAACAATGTTTTAAAAGAACAAGCATGATCGTGTCCAAGAACATCTGCTGTATGTTTCCCATCAATAAACTGACCATCAGTTTCATAAGATTCTACTTCATAAGAAATATGATGTTTATCTAATAAACGCATAGCGTTGGTCTTGATTTCTTTTTTCATGTTTCAGTTCTCCTTAGGATAATAACGTTCTTTTTCATATAACTTACTTAAATCCTGTAGCTTTTCTTTTTCTTCTTGTGGTAAGGCATTCAAATAAGTTCTTGGTGTATCATAGATTTTAAACATATAACCCTTTTTTATTTTTTTACGTACTTCTTTACGATATACTTTTCTTATTTTAGAAAGATGTTCTTTTTTGTCACGAAATAACTTCTCATGCTCAATGGTTTCTATTTCTTGATAATAAGAAGGTCGCTCTTTTTTGATGATCAATGATTTTCTTTTCTTTTTCAAAAGATGATAAACCCAGCGTACAATCAAGATCACCACCACTATAAATAGCATTTGAAAACCCCATTCTAAAATTTGCGGTATGCGTGCCTGTGTCGGTGCTATTTCAGTGATCTTGTCTAATGCTACAGAAGGCATTTTAATATCCATTTCTAGTTCTCCATCGACAAGCCAGGCTAAAAAATAGCCTACTATTCTACCCATCGTCAAGATACAGAATCCTAGAATCTGCTGAAAAATATAAGCAACAATCGTGAATAATACTTTACATGTCAGGCTGACCCATTGATAAATCCAATGGATACATAAACTGATGAAAAGACTACTTGTTATCAAGATGCCTTGTATTTTAAACTTTTCTTTCGACTCTACACGCTCTTGATAAAATGTTTCTAGATTATCACTACATATCGCTAATAACCCAATCCCCCCATAACAAAACATATATTCGATATGAGTTTGGGGAAAATCTTGTTGGTATAAAGCAACACACAACCCTAATAATAGAGGTAAATAAACATCACGATATTCTATGTTGATGCTCTTTAATAAAGTATAGTACAACATAAAAACCAGACTAGCATAATAAAGGATCAACCATAAACATGACCATTGTCCATGATAACTTGCGATAGAAGCAAATATTACCAAAATTATTTGGCAGAAAATAGAACGTTTTAAAGACCATGAATGTCTAAGTATAATATTCATCACAGTCATAACCATGACTGAGATTCCTAGAACCTGTATAGCTGGGATTTTCAATATCCCTTGCATAAAATAAACATAAACCACTAAAAAGAAAGCATATGTCCTTACATATTGTATCAACCAACGATTCATGGATGTATCCCTCCTCTTAATAAAAGATGTGGGCATGGTTTAAACGATGTTGACTGTGAAAAAACGACTAACGTTAAATGCACCCCTTTAGCTAACCAATACATGATCCAATCATCAGGAATATCATCATCGCATCGTGTTACGACAAAATATTGTGTCTCTCGAAAAGGAAAGCTTATTTCTTCTAAAAAGCATGGCATGCTCAAAGGCGTTTGTTGATTCACACAAGAAATTTCATCTAAATAGGCACAATATTTCATATAAGAAGATGAAAAAGCGACTTGTTGATCATAGTAAATTTTTCCATAGCCATTGGTATCAAAAGAAAAGTCGGCCTGTTTGACAAAGGCTTCCTGAATAAAACTGGCTGACCAAGAAACAGCTGTCTCAATGAAATCCGCTTCTTCTTGGGTCCATTTTGTAAGAGCAGGTACCGCTAAATAAAGGGCTACTGAAGGTTCACTCGTATACTCATATTGTTTGACTTGAATCTGTTGTGTCTTGGCTGTAGCTTTCCAATCAATATCTTTTTGTGCATCAAAGCTTTGGTAGGGTCGTACACCATTAAAAAATAATGGATCTGGATGAATAAAGCGACGAACCACTTGCTGACCCGATAATGACATATTGAATAAATTTTCCTCTAACGGCATCATTTTAGGATGAACCACTATAGAAGACATCACATCGTGTTGTAAAGAAACATGTTTTAACCCTAGTAAATCTACACAAGCAATCTGTAATCGTATATCATAATAACCTCTTTTAGAAGGCTTTAACTTAAAATAAAGCGATCTGCGTTGATAAGAAAATAATGTAAATGTTGCTTTAATCGTTCTTTGGTGAAAAAAACTTTCGTTTTTCTCTTCAAAATCAAAGGATTCAGGAATGACTAATGTGATATGGACAATAGGAAGAATCATTCTTTTAGCATTAGTACATGTCACTTTCACCATGATTTCTTCATCAATTTCACATCTTTGAAAAATAGGTTCCATTTTGATCTCTAATTTCTTTAATGCTCCTCTTTCAAAATAAAATAAATATCCTTGCAGAAGCAATAAAAATATAAAGACCATTAAAATAAAGAGAAACATCTTAACCTCTGATAAAATCTTCTGTAGGCACAGGGATTTCTTCTAAAATATCTTTAAGGATCAATTGTGGCTGCTTTGCTTGATGATAAGAGAAACCATTTAATACAAGGCGATGAGCAAAGACGGGGATACATAAAGCCTGAATATCATCAGGAAGGACATGATCTCTTCCTTGAATCGCAGCATAAGCTTTTAAGCATTTGACCATGATCAAAGATGCACGGGGAGAAATGCCTAAAGATAGACTGGCATGATGACGTGTACAATCAACAATTTGCAGTAAATAACGATAAAGATCCTCATGCATATAAACATGCTGCCACTGCTTTTTTAAGTCGTTTAAGGTTTCCTTAGATAAGACAGCCTGAATATGTTCTAAAGGATCCTCATGTTCATGAAGCATCAGCATCGTCTGTTCTTGATCTAGTGTTGGATATCCTAAAGACAAACACATTGTAAAACGATCTAATTGTGCTTCGGGTAATGGGTAGGTCCCTGTATTTTCTATAGGATTTTGTGTGGCCATCACAAAAAACGGTTCATTTAGGGCATAAGTAACCCCATCTACACTGACCTGCTTTTCTTCCATCGCCTCTAACAAACTTGATTGTGTTCTTGGTGATGCACGGTTGATTTCATCAGCTAAGATAAAGGAAGAAAAAATAGGTCCTTTTTTAAATTTAAAATCTTCATCCTTAGGATGATACATATTGATACCCAAAATATCTGATGGTAATAAATCAGGAGTAAATTGAATACGTTTAAAATCAATATCTAATGATTTGGCCATCGTCTTGGCAAGTTTCGTCTTTCCTGTACCTGGTACATCTTCTAATAAAACGTTTCCTGAAACCAGTAAACATGTAAAAATGAGTTTACACGTTTCTTCTGCATTCACCATCACAAGAGAAACATTTTTCTCTAACTGTTCTATAGCTTCATATATTGTCATATCCAATACCCCCTTTATAATATTTCCACTATTATATCATAAATTTATCTTTTTAGTTAAAAATAATCTATTTTACAAACAAAAAGTCTTATAAGTTATATATCTTATAAGACTTAAATCTCATGTCCTATATTCTAAAGGACTTCTCTTAACGAACACCGCCGCCAGATCCTCCACCGGAGAATCCACCGCCACCGCCAAAGGAAGCACTTCCGCCACCACCACCAATAGAGGTTGCATCTTGTGCTGAATGGGCATTGGCAATACCGACATGACTGGCGCGTGTCATATGATTGATCCACATCATTGTGTAAATAAAATCAACATTTGAGTAGGCATAATTTCCATAAAATTCTTCTTCAAAGAATTTTGGATATAGATTTTTAAATGATTCCGCCACTTTATCAGCAATACCATATAAAGCGGCATAAATTAAATATTCTTTCCACAATCCTACTTCATAGACTTCTCTTTCATGAATGAGTGTAAAATCCTGTAAATAATTTTTAAATCCTAATGCTTGTAAAGCATATTGACGTCCTGTTTCATTTAATTCATGAGAGGTATAATGAAATAATCCAAAGAAGGATGATTTTTGAACTTCCTCTAAACCATTTAAGTGCATCAATTGTGTTTCACCATGATGTTTTACTTGCTCCATCCAAGATTCCAAACGAGTATAATGCTTCTCTGACCAAGCCTTCAATTCATACTCTTGTAAAATTTCATCCTTGCCTGCTGCTAATTGAAGCATATCATAAAGTTCGTTTTCATCTTGACTATGAATTCCCTGACGATGAACAAAGACAATAGAAGGTTCTAATTTTGTTTGAAGTCCCAAGAAACGTTTTCGCTCTCTTTCCTCCATACGAATATTGCCTTGTTGAACCCACTTCAAAAGATAAGCTCCCATAATATCCGTATCATTTTTCATTTCACCAATCTCATCTAATAAAAAGTAAGTTCCTTCTAAACTTCCACGTACAGGTAAATCACGATAATAATCAATTTGTTTTTTATCTATTCCAAAGATCTTTTTCTTTGAACCCTGGCTAGATTTAATAATTGCACTGATAATGATCGTTACCACCAGAAAGATAATCACTATAGGGAAAATAACGAAAAAGATGTTAAAATGGTGAGATGGATAAAAGAACCCTGGATCAACATCATCGATGAAGGCATCATCACCATACCCATCACTCATCTCATAATCACTGCCTTCAAAAGCTTCATCTTTCAAAGATTCAAAGGGCTCGTCATTTTCATAGTTAGGTGTAAAAATACCTTTTTCAAATCGTACCAAGATATTCATATACTGAGAACCATCCATCCCAGCTTCTGTCTGTGCTATAATTTTTCCATCTACAAAATGAATATTTCCTTGATAACCAAAAGCCCAGATACGCGCATTTGTTTCATCAAATACCATACCTTCTTTTTCTATAGAAAGTCTCACTTGTTCTGGCGCAGGATCCATTTGATCATTGACTAAACGCTGATTAAACCCGTCAGCCTCTTCATAAGCCTGAACAAAGTTAGTCATACGATAACGAATCGTGTAAGTTCTTTCTCCATACTCACCAATACCCCAACACAATTCATAGCCATCATCCACTTCATGAATACCACTTTTTAAAGCTTTTTCACTTCTTGAAGCAGAAACATCCCAATCATGTCCTAAACTATCAAATGTTTGACCTGATTCATATTCAACTGTAAAATCCAGAATATCACCAACACCCAGTACCGTCTCCGGTTTATATAATTCTGTTCCTTCATAGACCGACATATCCCATACTTCACTAACCCAAGCATCACCGTTATCTAATAACTCCACAGTGATATCCAAAGACTTAAATCGATTACTTTTTGATTGTACATGCCATAGTAAAGAAGGACTTTCTAATCCTATGATCAATAACAGAATCAAAAGATATTTTTTAATCTTATTTAAAAGATGGCATTTCTTTCTTAGCTTCATTTTCTTCTAAATATCCTCTTTCTGTAAATCCAAAAGATCCTGCAATTAAACTTGTTGGCAACTGTCTTACTTTTGAGTTCAGTTTTGTCACACAATCATTATAGACCATACGTGATAAACGCACTTGATTTTCATATTCTTTTACACCTGTCATCGTCTGTTCATACATACGGTCTGCTTTCAATTCAGGATAAGCTTCACTGAGTGCATTGATGGTAGCAAGCGCACGTTCAATAGCCACTTCTTGTTGGTGAACCTCTTGTACATCGCTTTTACCATTAATTGATTTTCTAGCTGCAATCACATCCATGAGCGTATCATGTTCATGTTTTGAATATTTATCCACTAATTCTGCTAAGGCTGTCAAAGCATCCCAGCGTGAATTTTGCTGAACACCAATTTGTGACAAAGCATTATCACAACGCTCATCTAAAGCAACAAGTGATCTTTGTGCACCAATAACCCAAATAATCACCACAACAACAATACCGATTAATACATATAACCACATAACAATCATCTCCTTATATCTATGATTATATTATAAATATTATTTTTTTGCAATAATATGAATATACAACCTATCTATTTTCAATTTTTATAATTTCATCCACAATCATTTTTACGCTTTTCTTGCATGTATTAATTTTAATCGTTTTTAACTGAGGATACCGAGAGATTCTCTGGACACTTCTTTCTATCACATCCGGTTGGCGATTCCCTTTGATAATATCTTTATTTAACCGATCACGTAATTCTATCTCATCTACCACCAAAGAAATCAGTTTAAGATGACAATCTTTAGTATCTAATCTTTCAACAATCGTATCGATGATTTCTTGTTGATCCATCACCCAACAGAAAATGACATTTTCATAAACAGAACAATGCAAAAAACGATTTAATATATCGCAAATGTTATCCATGACCATGGCTTTGGTTTCTTCTGTCACTTGAAATGGATCAGCATCCCAGCACCAATCACCATCTAAAAAAACACTATTCGCTAAATCTTTTTTCAATTGTTGACATACAGTGGTTTTCCCTACGCCCATAGTACCACCAATCAAATAAACATTCTTCATCCCAATCACCTTCTATCCTAAGACATTATTTATGACCTTTTTATTTATTCTATACCTATTCTATAAATATATAAATTAAAAAGCATGAATGATCATGCTTTCATGACAATGAATCACCCATCTTTAGGACAATGATCGATAGGGTCTTGATTTTCAAAGGCAATATCTTTCGTCACTTGATAAGAATAAACCAATTTAGAATCTTGCTCGATACATATTCTTCCTTCTATTTGATAAGTCTTTACTGTATCATCTTGATAATAAACATCGACGTTTGTATGGTGAATATAATATGCAAAATCATCATAGGCTATGTCTAATTCAAATTGACTATCTTTAACTTCTATTCGATTAGCTTGATTATTTGTAAGTAAGGAAGGATATCTTTGATACATCCTAGCATTGAAATATCGGTTGATGAACTTTTCATGACATTCATTTTGTATATGATAAATATCCAGTAATTTAGGCGCTTTCTCATAATAATCCTTTAATGATGCTTGATTCGCAACAATATCATCAGGGATATGAGTCATATAAGTTTTTAAAGCATCGACTTGTTCTTGGGTCACTTCATAATAATCTACTAAAAAAGCTGTCATATTTTTTTCTACATTCACTTTTTTTGCACAACTACTTAACCCCAAGGCTAATAAACACAAGTATATAAAAAGCTTTTTCATTGACATTCCCTCCCCATGATTTTACATCACTCAGATCATTTCTATACCATAAGATCTTTATATTTAAATGATAGCATTTTTTATAGAAATATATTATGTTTTTCTTTTTATAAAAAATATAAGTAAAAAAGAAATCATTATGTTATAATTGTAAATAGTATTAAACATATTTAAAAAGGTGAAACAATAGGATGTCTCACCTTTTTTACTATTGTTGATGAAGAATACGAGTCAAAAACTGTCTTGTACGTTCATTTTTAGGTTGGTTAAAAATAATATCCGGATGCCCTTCTTCAGCAATAACGCCTTGGTCCATAAAAACCACCTTACTGCTGACATCTCTGGCAAAAGCCATCTCATGCGTAACCACAACCATGGTCAATCCAGAATGGGCCAAATCCCGCATAACATTTAAAACTTCTCCGACCATTTCAGGATCCAAGGCACTCGTCGGCTCATCAAATAAGAGCACTTCAGGTTCCATCGCTAATGCACGAGCAATAGCTACACGTTGCTTCTGCCCCCCGGATATTTGTCTAGGATAAGCATGGATATAAGCAATCATCCCTACTTTACGAAGATAATTTTTGGCAATTTCCTCAGCTTCCTTAGGGTTTCTTTTCAATACCCGTGTTTGTCCAACCATGCAGTTTTCCAAAACTGTCATATGATTGAAAAGATTAAATTGTTGGAAAACCATGCCTACTTTTGTACGATAAGAAGATAATTGCGCTTGCTTTAAGATATTTTCACCATGGAAGAGAATTTCCCCACTGGTAGGTATTTCTAATAAATTGATACAGCGCAATAGCGTTGATTTCCCACTTCCACTTGATCCAATAACGCTGACAACTTCACCTTTTTCTACACAAAAATGAATATCTTTTAAAACTGTATTTTCACCAAATTTTTTCTCTAAATGATTGACTTCGATGATAGCATTACTCATGTAAAGCACCTCCTAAATCATCATGATATAATTCGAATGAACTACGACCATCCATTTTCTTTTCAATCCATCTTAAGATACGTGTCACTGTAAAGGTCATAATAAAGTAAATAACACAAGTAATGGTAAAGACTTCATAATAACGATAATGAGTTGCTGAAATGGTTTTACTAGCCAAGAATAATTCATTGACTGTAATAACATTAAGCACTGCTGTATCTTTGATATTGATGACAAATTCATTGCCTAAAGCTGGTAAAATATGACGAATGGCTTGTGGTAAAATAATGTGTAACATCGCTTGGCGATAAGTCATTCCAACACATAATGCAGCCTCTAATTGACCATGATCAATAGATTCAATACCCCCACGAACAATTTCCGTAAGATAGGCTCCTGTATTAATAGAAACAATCAAGATAGCTGCTTCAAAAGCGGCCATTTCAAAACCGAATAATTCTGTTGATCCATAATAAATAATCATTGATTGAACAATCATCGGGGTTCCTCTGAAAACCTCAACATAAATCGTAGAAATCATTTTTCCTATTTTCAGTATGACACGTTTCCATAAAGATGACATTGGATTATCTGGAATAGAACGAAGATAACCTACGATGAGGCCTATGATAAAGCCTATCACCGTTCCTATCAAAGAAACTTCTAATGTGACTAAAGCTCCTTGGAGGAACCTTGAGCCATAATTTTGAAGAAAAAAGCTGACCCATTCAAAGAAATTTCTATTTGCTGCTAATAAAAGCATGTTTCATATCCCCTTTTATTCTGAACTTGGTTGACGTTCCAAAGCTTCTAACATCCAGGCTTCTCTTTGTTCATTAGTAATTTTTTCTAATGCTTTATTACATAATTCCATCATTTCTTCATTACCTTTTTTGATCCCTACTGCCAAAGCTGCATCTTCTTCAGAATATGTGAAACCTTGTCCTTGTTCAAAAGTAATATAAGTTAAATTTGGATTTGATTTAATGGCTGAATCTGCACCTGGTTTTTCTGAAATATAACCATCCACTCTACCTGCATTTAAAGCTGTAATCATGGCTGGGAATGATTCCATAGGTGTTTGATGATCCACTGAAGGAATTTGATCGATAACTGTATCATGGAAAGTACCTAATTGTGCCACAATACGCGCACCTTGAAGATCTTCTAAAGATCTTGCATTGGCATAAGGTCCATCTTTCTCAACAACAATCACTAATTCTGATAAATAATAATTTTCCGAGAAATCAATACTTTCTTTACGTTCTGCTGTTGGTGACATACCAGCAATAATAAAATCAATTCTTCCAGATGTGAGTGAAGGAATCAATCCTTCCCAATCTGTTTGAACAACTTCTAATTCATAACCAGCTTCATCAGCAATGGCTTGTGCTATAGAAACATCAAAGCCAGCACAATAACCACCACTCACATTTTTAGCCGCCCATTCTGCTTCTTCATCCTG
>CANPGX010000017.1 GCA_947573745.1 uncultured Erysipelotrichaceae bacterium
AACCGATAGACATAGCCCAATAAGATACGCTGACACACATTAATGGACATAAGAAGAATGGAATCAACATGACTGGGTTAAGAACAAGGGGTAATCCAAAGACCATAGGTTCATTGATACCAAAAATTCCTGGCCCTAGTGTTAATTTTCCTAATGTTTTGATTTGCTTAGATTTACAGAAGAAAATCATAATGACGCTGAGTGGTAAAGTACCACCGACACCACCCCAACCTTGGAAATTATCCCAAAATTGTTGTGTGACAATATGTTCTAATGGTTGATTGGCTGAAAAAGCAGCAAAATTAGCTAAAGAGGCAGAGTCAAAAAGTGGACGTGTAATAGCTCCAACAACAGAGGCACCATGAATACCAAAGAACCATAAGGTATGCGATGCACAAATTGAAATCGCAATACCGAAGAATGAATCACTAATACCCACAAGTGGAATCTGTAAAATATTGAAGATAAACGTATGAGCACTTTCCCATGGTGTCAAACTAAAGATAAAACGAATCACTAAAAATAATGGAAGAATGATCAAAGCTGGCATCAATGCTTCGAATGATTTTGCAATAGCGGGAGGGACCCCTTCAGGCATTTTAATCGTCATATCTTTAGATAAGATAAAATTAAAGAGCACAACCGATAGGATAGCCGTCATAATGGCAACAAAGAGACCTTTGGCACCAAAGTCATTGGCTTGAAATGCGCCACCTTCGACACGTGTCAGTAAAATAAAGTAGCTGACTAAAGAGATGACTGCTGCCATGATACCATCTCTTTTGAAAGAGACAGCAAGATGATATGCAATCGCAATCACAGCGATGAGCGCCGCTAATCCCATCGTTGAAGAGGAAGCAATGTCACCAAACCATTTCCAATTTTCCCCAAAGTTGCTCATCATAAAATCTTGATAAGCTTGAATAGGAAATTCTGTAATGACCAATGCTAGTGAACCTACGATCATGATAGGCATTGAGGCTATCAAGCCATCTCGAATAGAGGCAAGATAACGATTGGTTACCAATTTAGAAGCAAGTGGCTGAATTTTTTCTTCTAAAAGATAATCTAAATTTTTCATGTTTTCACACTCCTTTTTTCTATCGTCATTTTAACATGAAGATGATGTGTATAAATTTCATTATTTTAATATTATTCGTGCAATTTTATAACACATAAAAAGTAGCTGATATTAGCTACTTTCATCGTTCCTGAACTTTTTGTAAAAAGATATGGGTAATTTTAAAATAATTTAAGAAATGATTCTCTTCATTGACATTGATGACAAAAATATAAAAGATTTTTGTATCATGCCAAAGGATTCCTTTTTCACAATAGTAAATAGCTGTCTTAATATGATGGTTATAGATATAAATAATAGCAGCTTGGTCAATTTGATAAGTAAATTGTTCTTCTCTATGCAAAAGTGCATGATAGTCTTCTTCGGAACAAGCTATCTGTTTAAAAAATGTTGTTTTACTATCTAAGGATAAAACTTTAAGATGTTGAAAATAGTCTTCTACATGATTATTTAAGACAATACGTAGATGCTTACGAATCATTTTATAATCATTAGAATCAAGAAAATGATTGATAAGAATGACAGGAATATCTTGATGAATATGAATCGCAACATCTGTAATAATGAAGGAATAGTGGGATTGTTCCACTTTTTGTTCGATTTCATAAAGTTCACAGACTTCAAAACTATAAAAAGAGAAATTAGAGGCTAGTTCAGATAATAGATGACGACACATTGTACTTCCTCTAAAACTAACTAAAAGGATCTTATCAGGAATATAGTAAGGTTTTAATGCTTCTCTGATATCTAAAAAGTAATAAGATAAGTAAGCAACCTCTCTTGAATCAATCGATATATTTAACATCTTTTCTAAAATCTGGATATAGTGATAAGCAATATCGAAAGATAATGAAGATTTATCTTTAACATCATCTAATAGAATGCTGTTTTGCGCAAAATGATGATAACTACGAATCAACATAGAATATATGTATTTAGATAAATTGGCCATACGTATAGGATCATTAAAATCAATATGAAGTTCTTGAGAAAGTTGTTCAAGAGAATTTCTTGTTAGATCGAGGGCAAAGGCATTACAAAATCCAAGATTACATCCTTTTAATAATAAAATGAAATAAATGATCTCATCACGCGGAATGGTGAGTAGGGGCGGTTTATATTGATAAAAATATTCATAGACTTTTTGTATTTCTAGTTCATGAATAAAATTTTCGTAACTTAATGGATTTAAGGAGATATATTTTCCTACTTGACAGCGCATCAATAAGGTTAAAAGATGATGGTATAAATTAGAAAGTTCAAAATCAGAAATTTTATTGATAGAAAAAGCATTGACAAAGGAAAGTAAATTTTTCTTTGTGAATGACATATTACCAAAATAAGGATGCAGTTCCTTATTCATTAAAGATTGATTGAATAATAATTTATTTTGTAAAGCAAAGCGAATATCTTTCTCTTCTCCAAAAATAGAAATACCTTTATAGGGCTCATATATAAGTTCTACCTGATATCTTTTTAAGTCTTTCGTAATTTGATGTAGATCTTTATATAAAGTTGCTCTTGAAATATAAAATTGTTGTGTTAAAGAAGCAATAGAAAGTATTTTTTTGGTGTTGAGAAGTTTCAAAAAAATACTAAATTGTCTTATGTCATCATCAAGATATTTATTAGATGAGAAAAAGTAATTATCAGATAACCTGAGTTGAGCGATACGATGACAGGTTATTTTATATCCTTTAGAGGGGATAGATTCAAAGGTACAAGATAATTGAGGATCGTTGATAGACGATTTAATCATTTTAATATCTGATTTAATAGTACGTACTGAAACATTTAGTTTAGCTGCTATTTCTTTACAAGGAATATAATCTTTAGTATTTAAAAGAATTTGAAAAATTTGTTTTTGGCGAATAGATAAGTTTGGAATATTCATAGGAACCTCAAGAAATCAATGGAATTTATAATGTTACTATAGACTAAAAAATAAAGAATGTAAATATAGGATGAAAAAGCTTGATATAATTTTGCCATGTGCAATGGCAAAGTGTTGCTATAAAGGTTGCTTTTCATTTTAATAAAGTAAAAATAAGTGATAAAAAGAATACTTTTTTGATTTTGAAAAAGATTTGGTAAAAATATTCTGTTTTTTTTGAATCGCTTTGAAACATAGATGGTGTTTTTACTTAGGGCAAGATATGATAAAATAAAGATAAAGTGATAGATGCTTGCTACAAGAAGCAATCAATAGAGTGAGTATGAAATAAGGAGGAAGAAAAAATGAAACTCATGATTACCGCAGATGATTATGGTATGACACCAGCTGTTACAGATGGTATCATTACCTGTATTCGTGAAGGGCTGTTGACACAAACAGGCTTATTTACGAATATGCCAAGTACACAGTATGCCGTGGATAGAATGCTAAAGGAATTTCCTGATTTTTGTTTAGGACAGGATATTAATTTTTCTACCGGGGCACCAGTGACAGATCCTTCCTTGATTCCTTCTATGGTTCAAGAAAATGGTCAATTTTTAACATCAAGTATGCATCGCCAACTGGATAAAAAAGATCCTCATCATGTCAAATATGAAGAAGCTTTCTTAGAAGGTGAAAATCAAGTCAAACGTTTTATTGAATTAGTAGGGAAAAAACCTGATTATATCGGTGGACATGCTTATCGTTCAGATGAGATTCTCCAAGTACTTCATGATTTAGCTGTGAAGTATGAGATTCCAGAAAAGAATGTGATTTGTGCTGAGTTGGAAACAGATCCTGAAAGTATGGTATCCAGACATTGGTTGACTGCAAAAACTAAAGAGGATGGTACTTTTGATTTTGGTATGGAAACACAATTAATGAATTCTCCATTGGAACTTTTTAAAGCTGGAAAGTTAAGTTATTTTGATAAAGCTTTAAAAGAAGATGGTATTGTTCATGTGCGTACACATTGTGGATTTGTTGACCATGAGTTAGTGAAATTAAGTTCATTCCATATGATTCGTATGATGGAAGCTGAATTTGTTTGTTCTAAGGAATTAAAAGATTGGGTAAAACAACATCAAGTTAAATTAGTTTCTTTTAAAAATTACAAAGATTAATATCAAGCCAAGATAGGAGGGGTGAAAGATGACGACAGAAACTAAAAATTTTATACGTGACGTTGTTGTATTGGCCCTTCCTGTGGGCTTTCAGTTTTTAATTAATAATGTAGTTAATTTGATTGATGGTGTGATGATTGGTACATTAGGAGAAGCCAGTATCACAGCTGTATCTATTAGTACAACTTTTTTATGGCTAGTATCGACCTTTGTCATGGGTATTGCCAATGGGGCTACAATCATCGGGGCACAGGATTATGGTAAAGGGAGATTGGATCGCATCAAACGCTTATTATCTATTGTATGTGTCATTTCAGTGATTTTGTCATTGATCTTTTTTGTGATCATGAGTGTTTTTCCAGTACAGATCATTCAAATTTATACCAATATTGATAGTGTCATTGAGCCAGGCTGTGAGTATTTTAAATATATAAAATATTCTCTTGTATTTAATGCTATCAGTGTATCTATTGTAACGATTTTAAGATCTGTCAGAAGTGTTAAATTGGGATTATATAATTCTTTGATGTCATGTTTATCGAATGTCTTTTTTAATTGGGTCTTCATTTATGGCCATTTAGGTTTTCCGGCCATGGGTGTAGCTGGTGCTGCTCTAGGAACCTTGATTGCAAGATTGATTGAATTTATCGTTTCGATTGTTTATCTGCTGTATTTTGAGAAGAATCTTCGCTTTAGACTATCAGATTTTCAGCCATCTTTGGATAGAGATTCTATCCGTCAATGGGTGAAAATCACTTTACCACTTTTATTGATTGACATTCAAATGAATTTGGCTTCTTCAGTACAAACGATGATTACGGGAAGAATTTCAGATAGTTATATCAGTGCGAATGCGATTGTCCATAATTCCTGGATGTTACCGAATGTCTTTTTAATGGGTGTAAGTATGGCCGCTAGTATCATGATAGGAAATGCCATTGGATTAGGGGATAAAGAAAAAGCCAAGCGCGATAGTCAACGTTTTGTTGGCGCTTCAGTAGCCTTTGGCATTTTTGGTGGTATCATGGTACAGATCATTTTACCTATTTTATCTAGCTTCTATCGTGTTACCGATACAACGTTATTACTCGCCAAAGACATGGGTTATGCAGCAAGTATTAGTGTTCTGTTCCTAGGGGCAAGTAGTATTTTATGTAATGGTGTTATTAAAGCAGGGGGTATGACCAATAAGATACTGATTGTTAATATTGTTTCAACATGGGTCATTGCTATACCATTGGGTTATTTGGGAGCCTTTGTTTTCCATTGGTCGGCACCTGTGATTTATTTGATCTTACGTGCAGGGAATATTTTTAAGAGTATTTGGGCATGGATGCAGTTAAGAAATGATCATTGGATTTCAGCCATTGAATAAAAAAAGTCTTCAGTTTAATGACTTACTGAAGACTTTTTTGCTGAAACAATATCTTTCATCTTTTTAAAAGAGAGACCATTTTTTTTAATGACCATAATATAACAAATGTCATTTTGTTTTTCATATTGTTTAATGATAGGCTCCAATTGTGGGGACATACTTAAAAGCATGGTGGGAATAATGCTGATATAAGATGAGTTTTCTTGATATGTGACATAAGTATAACCAGGTAAAGCATGAAAGTCATCGCTATGGATGTTTTCATAGATTTTTGTGCTTATTTTTTTCTGATCTAAAGTAAAAATATCAATATCTAATTCGTAAATAAATTGTTTTTTAAAATTGGAATCTCTTATTTCTTTATAAAAATGAGCTCGGTTAATTCTTGCGAGGGCTACTTGTTGACGTTGGAGCATTTTATATTGATAATGATGTTCCAAATTTCTTTCCATGAAACGAATCAATAGATTCATCAAGATAAAAAGCAAGAAGATTAAAAAGATAAGTATAGATTTTGAATAATGATAGCTATGAAATAGTCCTACTAAAAAAGCAATGATGAAAGATATGATGATGAAGATAAAGATCATATAGCGATTGATCTTTCTTTGAATTTCGATATACATAATGCGGAAAAAGCAAGTCATTAAACTTGCTTATAAACCTGCCTTTTCAAGTAATTCTAGAAAATTCTCAGATGGTCTGGTCGGTACAACCTGACAATGAAGTTTACCATCTCTTAATTGAGCAATTTTTCTATAGGTAACGGCATCTTCTTTAGTCGCTGCGACAAAGCCATTGACCATGACATAGTCTGTATGGATAACAGGTGCCTGATTTCCAATATTGACTTCATTCACTTCTAGACCTCTTTCAAGAAGTTGTAAACAATCACTAGCAAACTTACAAATGACGAACTTTGTTTCATTTGGATTTTTTTGATCATATTCTACTAATTCGTCAATGGAGAAGACGAGAACCTTTGATTCTTGGGCAGCCATGGGCAATACCATTTTTTGAATTGGATCTTTGGCAACGTCATCATTACAAACAATAATTGCGTCAGCACCAATATTGTTTTTCCATGCTGCGGCTACTTGACCATGAATGAGTCGATTGTCAATTCTAATATGTTTAATCATGATTTCACCTCCAATAAATCATTTAAACACTGGATACTATTTTTAGCACTATTTAATATATCCTGATGATCGATATCATCGCTATAACGTTTTGTCATGACTTCCAATAACATAGGTAAGTTCATGCCACCAATCACTTTTACATCTTGGCTCATCATATATGCAGATTGGTTCAATGGTGTACCACCAATAAGGTCACCGATGATATAAACACCATGACCATCATTAAGTTGATGAACTTTTTCTATTAATCTTTCTCTAAATTGATCAGGATGATCTTCTTTTTCTAAACATAAATAATCTACACCATCAAGATCACCAAAGAATAAAGATAATGTGTCCATCATACCTTTCGCTAATTGTCCATGACTCACAAGTAAGATACCTTTCAAATTACATCACTCCTATAGCACCTAAGGCAAAAGTAATTACTGCAATAATAAGAATGACTTTAACAGGTGTCATCTTTTTATTTTTTAACATGTAATAACATGCCGCTACAAAGATAATTGGTAAAATAAATGGTAGTAATGAATCTAAAGATTCTTGGAGTTTGAAGGCTTGTTCTACAGCTTCACCGGTATTTGGATCTGTAATCACTTTAGTCATTTCAAAAGCCAGTTGTAATCGTGAGCCTAGAATACTAGGG
Organism: uncultured Erysipelotrichaceae bacterium; assembly: GCA_947573745.1. GTDB lineage: Bacteria > Bacillota_I > Bacilli_A > Erysipelotrichales > Coprobacillaceae > CANPGX01. The sequence continues at coordinate 7,308 of CANPGX010000017.1, forward strand.
ATAAATCCACCGATAACGGTTAAGCCAAGAATGCTTGCAGCTTCTTGAAGTTTATCGAATGAGAAAGAGCTTTGCATATTGTTGAGTAGATTTAAAGATTGTTTATATCCTAAATCAAAAGCTGGCCATCTTGCCAAGAAACATGCAAACATCGGTAAGGTCACCATGAGAATAGATAACCAGTTACCTTCAGCAGCCATACCAGCTCCAACTAAGCTGACCAATGGCTTCACTAAAACGCCTTGAATCGTATCACCAATACTCGCTAGTGGACCCATTAAAGCCACTTTAATACTATCAGCAGTATCTGATTGTTCTTTTTCTTCCAATGCACAGACGATACCACAAATGGCAGCAGATCCAGCAGGGTGACAGTTATAGAATTGAATATGTCTTTCTAGATGACGACATTGTTCTTCTTCTGTTTCATATAAATCTTTGATGACAGGAACCATACCATAAGCAAAGCCACTACCTTGCATTTTTTCATAGTTCATGCACCATTGTAATCCCCAGTTATGTCTAAATCTTGTTTTCTTTAAAGCTGCAGGAGAAATACTTTTATCCATTCTTTGCACCATCCTTTCTCATTGTGACATACATGTATCCAAAGGCTGTACCCAAAATGGCAAGACCAAGTACAGGAACATTGGCAAATGAGAATAATGCATAACCGATCACCATGAATGGCCAATATTTTTTAAGATCCATGTAAGATAATAATAAAGCAAATCCAATAGCTGGTAAGGCACCACCAACAATTTGTAATCCGTGAGAGAACCATTCTGCAGAAGCTGCAAAATCAGAAATCACTGTTAAATAACCACTAAACATAACTCCGATAAATACAGGAATGGCATCGGCTAACATCCATGGAATTAACCCCATGATATGATAACGTTCAAAAGATTTGATGTCATTGCTTCTTAAAGCGTTTTCAGCGCGGTGTAAAAAGAAAGTGTTAACAGTTCTACCTAAGATGTTTAATTGCATTACTAATAAACTTAATGCAGTAGCCACTAATAACCCAACGTTATAATCACCTGTTTTATCAGCAGCAACAACGCCTAAGATAGCTCCAATGTTATAGTTTGGTGTTGTTGCTCCACCAAAATTATAGAAGCCTAAATTCATCAGTGTACATACGGCACCTACTTGGAAACCTAAATTGATATTTCCAATGACGAGACCAGCAAATACACCAAAAACTAATGGACTTGAAAAACCAAGTTCTGACCAACCATCAATAGCCATGATTGCAACAAATATGGATAAGATGATGGCAAGAGTAAATGTACTCATTTTTTTCCCTCCTTTTATATTTTATATATGTATTATAGGTACCGTTATGCATATTTGTCAATACTTTTATTTATTTATATATATATTTATATTTAAAAAATAAGGGACAGTTTTAAAACCATCCCTTTTAATATTCTTTATCTTCTTGAATAATTTCATAAGCATAACGATGACCAATATAAATGGCGACACAATATTCTAAAGGTGTATGATGATTGGTATAGGAGATGTGATCATGTTTTAATAAAGCAGTACAAGGATCAATTTCAAGATTTCTGGCCGTATATTCATCAGGCAAAATAGCGGTTAAACGTGATTTAATGGATGTTCGTGGTAATTGTAAAGAATCGAAATATTTCCATAAGGACCCATTAAGGATAGAAATATCAAAATTTGGAATGAGTTTCATAGGCACATAAGAGCTCATCATAACGAGTGGCTTATTATCTAATGTCCTGATTCTGACGAAATAATAAGCTTTTTCATCAGGTTTTAACTCTAAAATTTGTCTTACATTACCAGGAAGTTCATCACCATTGAAAATTTTAAACTCAATCAGACGAGAACCGGCATCACAATTTTGTGATAGAGAATAATCTGTAAAACTACCTACGGTTTTATAATCAGCTGTAAACATAGTTTGTTTGACAAAGGAACCTTTTCCCGGTGTACGTTCAATCAGTCCATCTAAAGCTAATCGAGAGATAGCTTTATTGACCGTTAAACGACTCACATCAAATTTTTTGGCAAGTTCAAATTCTGTTTCTAATTGATCACCCGGTTTTAATGTACCATTTTCAATCTGATCCTTAATGTATTGTTCAACGATAAGATATTTTGCTTTTTCCTTCATTTTATCACCTATATCTTATTGTACATGGAATTCATTTTAAATACAAGTAAAGATAAACATTTATAAAAAAGTATATAAAGTATATTGACATTTATATATATAAATAGTATATTGTATACATAAAAGAGAGGAGCGATAAAATGGAAAATAAAAAATGGGATATGTATACTTATATTCTTGAATCCAAAGACGCTGTGCGTGATATCGTTGATCATCAAGAAGAAATCTTTGATGAAGTGGTGGATTATTTAGCCAATCAACATATTGAACAGATCTATATTATTGGTTCAGGAACATCTTATCATGCAGCTGTTGCTGCCAAACCACTTGTAGAAAAGGTTTTAGGTATTAAGGTTTATCAATCTTATCCAATTGATTTTAAAGATGAACGTATCTTTAATAAGAATACGTTAGTCATTGGTATTTCACATGCTGGTATGTCTGCATCTACAATTTATGGATTAGATAAAGCTAGAGAAGAAGGATTAATGACGATTGCTGTGACAGCTGAAAAAGGAACCCCTATCTTAGAACATGCAGATAAGCAACTATTTATTGAAATGCCTGTTGAACATGCAGGTCCTAAGACGAAAGGTTACATTTGTTCTATTGTAACATTAGACTTATTAGGTTTAAGACTGGCTTTACGCTTAAACAAGATTACAAAAGATGCCTTTGATGATTATGTAGCGCGTATGGTTAAAACGAGTGATAATATTCCTTTAATAGCTGAGAAAGCCTTAAATTGGTATCAAGAAAATAAAGAAGAATTGATTCAATGTCGTAGACTTTACATCATTGGTTATGAAAACTGTACTTCAGCTATGTTAGAAGGTACTTTGAAGATTTCAGAATCTGTAAGATACAGCACGCAATGTTATGAACTTGAAGAATTTATGCATGGTATTTACCACTGTATAGATCAAGATACGTATATGTTTTATTTAGGATCTGCAGGACAGTATTATGAACGTTGTAAAAAGTTGAAACGTTATTTTGAAATTGAAAGAAATTCACATTGTTTCTTGATTTCTAGTGAAGATACACATGATTCTAGAAACTTCTATTTCCCATTTGTGAATGATATTGATTTTTCAAGTATGGAATATGTTGTCCCACTACAAGTTTTTGCAAGAACATGTTCTTCTGACTTGGGTATTGATGCCAATATTCCTAGTGATCCAGAATTCCACAAGAAAATGGCAAGTTATATATTTTAATTCTCCCTAAAAAAAGCACTTAGGTGCTTTTTTTAATAGGGAAAAAAGTAGGGGGGAAGTTATGCATAAGTATATTGCAAGTAGGGAATTTTATATTCATACAGGTAAAGTCATGCTACCCATTACCATACAATCTATTATCAATAGTTTAAGTGGTTTTATCGATACGATGATGGCTTCAAAAATTGATGGTGTTTCAGCTGTGGGGACAGCTTTGCAGATAGATACTTTGATGCAAGGGGTGACTTTTGGTATTGCTGCCGGTATTAATATCTTTGTTGTTCAATATTATGGTGCCAAACAAGAAGATGGTATGAAAAAAAGCTTTGGTTTAAGTTTGATCAGTGTAGCGATCAATGCTTTGTTATGGATGAGTGTAGCCCTGTGTTTAAATACGCATCTATTAAAGCTATTTATCCAAGATACTTCAGTTGTTTTAATGGCCAATGATTACTTAAGATTTGCTTGTTTTTCATATATTTTTACTTCTATGGTCATGTCATTTACTTTTGCCTATCATAGTGTTCAAAAAACATATATTCCATTATTTATTAGTATATTGATCATGATCCTACATGTCTTTTTAAATTGGCTCTTGATGTTTGAATTAGATTTAGGCGTTGCTGGGGCAGGATTAAGTTTGACCATGACACAAATGATCCATTTATTATTGTTTTTTACCTATTCTATGTATACCAAACAACCTTTTATAGGAAAATTTAAGGAAATGTTTGTTTTTCAACCTGATTTTATTCAAAAAGTCATTCGTAAAGTGTATCCATTGGTTATCAATGAAACCTTATTTAGTGTAGGTAATAGTATGTTTGTGGTGGCTTATGGTTTCTTTGGTAAGGCAGTGATGGATTGTTATTATATAGGCAATCAGGTAGTGAATATTTTTTATACCGTGGTCAATGCCATGAGTGATGCCGCAACATCTATGATCGGATTGGAATTAGGTAAAGGAGATTATGACTTTGCTGAAAAAGAAGTGAATTACTTTTTTGGTATGACGAGTGTTTTATCTATCATCGTCATTACTTCTGTTGTTTTATTGGCACCTCAAATAGCGTCTCTTTTCTTTCTGCCATCATTGGAGCAATTATCATTGTCTATTGCTATTATTCGTGTTTTATCTATCAGGATTGCTTTTAGATTATTTAATGTGGTTATTTTTGCTGCGCTTCGTTCAGGTGGCGATTCTAAATATCTTACTTTTATTGACTCGATTATCCTTTGGTCGGTAGGATTGACGCTGACTTTTTTCTTGATTTTTGTTATGAAAGTACAAAGTATTATATGGGTCATTCTGATAGGACAATTGGAACAATTGATTAGACTGATTTTGGGATTACATCGCATGAAATCAAAAAAATGGATGAATCAAATGATTTAAGGATCACTTTAAAGTGATCCTTCTCATTAATGTTCAAACAAAGTTTGAACAAAAAGACTTAAGTCAGTTGAGCATACGAAA
>CANPGX010000018.1 GCA_947573745.1 uncultured Erysipelotrichaceae bacterium
ATAATGCATCATCTCTTTCAACAAATTTACCGCATTTTGTACAATACATCTTTTTGACCTCCCTTATATATCTTTTTTTCTAAACATTGATACACATAAAGCACAACGATCATAAAACCAATACCAAACAATCCTCCTGTTACAACACGCCGGATATTAGTACTTTCCCATACCCCCAGTGTCTGTAAACCACCATCTATAGCCATGGGAATCCATAATAGAAGGGCATATACTACCTTTTTGGCTTCTAACACCGTTTTCTTTTGATGCCAATAGATAAATGTTAACAATGCAGTGATATAAATCGCTGTACATCGCCAACATAAAATAAAACAATAACCAAAAATATGAGGTGCCCGTTGTGCTATACCATTACATAACGGTATAGAACCAATATACTTCAAGCGATGAAATAATAGTATCAGTAAGGATATCATTTTAAAAAAGAACCAACCAAAGATTGAATAAAAATCCCACGATACCGGCTATACCGCAATATTTAGCTTTTTTAGGATAGTCATGCATCCAAACAAAATAAAGAATCCAACCGGCAACAGGCACTAAAAACCCTAAGATAGCCCAACCAAAAGATGGTTTCTCCTCATAAGGATTTTTATAAGGTGAATAAGGAGAATAAGGTTGCTGAAACATTGCCTCATTCTGCACTGGTGTATCTTCTAGTCTTGCTCCACAAGACGGACAATAAAGCACATTTTCTCTATCAATCAATTTTCCACATTTTGGACAATACATCATAACACTCCCTTTATATTTTTTATTATATCATATCCTACCACAAAAAAATACGGATTAAACCGTATTTTATCAAAAGAAGAATTTGAATACCATGAGATAAGATGGCTAACTTATCTCATGATGTGTAGAATGTCGTACATGACAATGACTGCAATCGCCAGTACAAACATTTGCCCCGTTTTTGCGTTGTTTCTTCATATTTCTAACAATATAAAGCACCGATATCACTAAAATAATAAGAATCAGCCATGATGATAAATTCATTAGATCTTCACCACGCCTTCTAATGTTTCACTTTCACGATAGGGTCTAAATAGCAGGTAGAGCATACCTACAAGACAGATAAGCGCCACCATTGTCCAAAAACCAAATGCCCCCGTCATCACCCAAGTACCTATCTGGTTAATGCACAATGCCACTATATAAGCAAAGCCAGTTTGATACGCAATGGCAAAAGCAAACCATTTTGAATGATTCATCTCACGTTTGATAGCTCCCATAGCAGCAAAACATGGCGCACACAATAAATTAAAGACAAGGAAAGCATAAGCTGAAACAACTGTAAATGTTGTGGCAAGTTGTGGCCAATATTCCACCCCATCTTCTGCGACTTCCGCAAAGCCAAAGAGAATACCAAATGTACTTACGACATTTTCCTTGGCTACTAGACCTGTAATCGTCGCAACAGCTGCTTGCCAATTATCAAAACCTAGAGGAGCAAAGATCCAAGCAAATAAATTTCCAATCATCGCTAATAAACTATGATCTAATTCCATATCTTCTAACATTTTTAACTGGCCACTAACAAAACCAAAATGAGAAGTAAACCAAATAACAATCGTCGATAACAAAATAATTGTTCCTGCTTTTTTGATAAAAGAAGAACCTCTTTCCCACATACTTCTTAAAACATTACTAATCGTTGGAAAATGATAAGCCGGTAATTCCATGACAAATGGTGCTGGATCACCCGCAAACATCTTTGTTTTCTTCAGTATAAGACCAGAGATAATAATCGCCAACATACCTATGAAATAACAGCTCGTTGCAACCCATCCCGCATTATCAAACAAAGCTCCTGCAATCAAAGCAATGATAGGTAACTTCGCACCGCAAGGAATAAACGTTGTCGTCATGATTGTCATTTTTCTATCACGATCATTTTCAATTGTACGGCTTGCCATGATGGCTGGTACACCACACCCTGTCCCAATTAACATAGGAATAAAAGATTTTCCAGATAAACCAAATTTTCTGAAAATTCTATCCATGATAAAAGCGACACGCGACATATATCCGCAATCCTCTAAAATGGCCAAGAAAAAGAACAATACTAACATTTGTGGTAAGAATCCCAGAACAGCACCTACACCGGCAACAACCCCATCGACCAAAAGTCCCTGAAGCCATGGAGCACAACCTACAGATTCCAAGAATCCATTCACAAGATCAGGAATACTTGGGATAAAGGCCCCAAACAATTCAAAACCGTCTGAAAAAATATGATCATTAACAAAATCTGTCGCTATACTGCCAATGGTCGTTACTGTAACATAGTAAACTACATACATCACGAATGCAAAAATAGGTAATGCTAACCATCGATTTGTGACAATACGATCAATTTTATCAGATGTTGATAAAGACTGCTGTTTTTGTTTCGTTATACAATGATCGATAATAGAAGAAATATACATATAACGTTCATTCGTGATAATACTTTCACTATCATCATCTTCTACTTTTTCAATTTCAGAAATGAGTGATTCTACTTCAATACGTATTGGTAAAAGTTTTTCGATCTTATCATCTCTTTCAAATAACTTTACTGCAAAAAAGCGCTTTTTAGTCATATCAACTGTATCTGGTAATTGAGTTTCAATCTTTTGTATGACATCCTCAATACGTTTCGTAAAACGATATTGTATTTTATAAGGTTTCTTTGAAACTTCAATCGCCTTTTGAATAACTTCTTGAATACCAGAACCTTTTAAAGCCGAGATAGCTACCACTGGACAACCCAATGTTTCACTTAAACGTTCTGTATGAATGATATCTCCATTTTTCATTAAAACATCCATCATATTTACAGCAACAACTACAGGAATGCCTAACTCTAATAATTGTGTTGTAAGATATAAATTTCTTTCAAGATTCGTTCCATCAACGATATTCAAAATAACATCTACTTGATTCTCGATTAGATAATTTCTTGCCACAACTTCTTCTAACGTATAAGGTGATAAAGAATAAATTCCAGGTAAATCCGTAATTTTAACATCCTTATGCTTTTTCAAGATACCTTCTTTTTTCTCAACCGTAACACCTGGCCAATTACCCACATATTGATTGGAACCAGTCAGTGTATTAAATAATGTTGTTTTACCGCTGTTTGGATTTCCAGCTAATGCCATAGTTATACTCATATGATTTTCCTCCTCTCCATCAGTTAGCTAAAGCTAACTTGTAAACAAAAAATAAAATTATTTCACTTCTATCATTTGGGCATCTGCTTTTCTAATAGATAGCTCATATCCTCGTACTGTCACCTCTATAGGATCTCCTAAAGGTGCTACTTTACGAATGGTCACATCGATTCCTTTTGTCATGCCCATATCCATGATTCGACGTTTAGTGGCACCTTCTCCATGAAGTTTAACGATTTTAACCGTTTGACCCACTTTTGCCTCTTTAAGTGTCTGCATACCTATCCCTCCTTTTATAAAACTAAAATCTTATTTGCCATTTCCTTTGAAATCGCAATCCTAGACGACTGGATATGCACAATGACATTGCCAGCATGATGCGCAACAATCTGAAGTTGAGCGCCTTCTATAAAACCTAAACTCTCCAAAAATCGTTTTGTTTTATCTTGTCCTTTAACTTTCACAACTGTTGTTGCCTCTCCAACTTTAGCAAATATTAATGGCATATTTTCCCCTCCTTGATTAGCATATGCTAACTTGCAATTTTATAAATGAGTTAGCCTTAGCTAACTAAATATAGTTTAGTCCTTTTAGATGATGTTGTCAAGAAGCAATGACTAAAAAAGTTAAACTTTTCACATCTTGTATCCTTCTTGTTTTTTGATGATTTTCATGTTATTCTTTAATTAATAAAGAAGGGAGCTGCATTTCATGCAAATTCAAGAATCTGGCGAAATGTATCTAGAAACTATTTTAATACTAAAAAATAAAAATGAATATGTTCGTTCTATCGACATTGCCAACCACACTGGATATAGCAAACCATCTGTGAGTCGAGCCATGAGCATCCTAAAAAGTAACGAATATATTCTTATCGATAAAGAAGGCTATATTACTTTAACGCCTAAAGGTCAACAGGTCGCTGAAACTATTTATGATCGACATCTTGTTTTAACCGCATTCTTTACCTCTATAGGTGTAGATGAAGATATTGCCACAAAAGATGCATGCCGTATTGAACATGTGATCAGCGAAGAAACATTCAATAAAATTAAAACTTTTGTACAACCTAAAAACATCTAACGTTTTATTTCGTCAGATGTTTTTTTACTTGTTCTTTTTTAAGCACAATATAAGCCTGAATAGAAACTAAGATAGCACCTAATAAATCAAGAATGAGATCTTTCATGGTATCATTCAATGCATCATGTCCCACTAAAGGAATATCTTGGCTTCCTACAATACTTCCTTTTGTACTAGCCATATATTGTTGTGTATTGGTTCCTAAAAATTCATCACTTAAAAATTCGCCGATTTCCCAAAGCGCGCCGATAGAAAGAGAAACAAGTACCACGATCACACATATGAAAATGGGATCCGCCTTAAATGGAATATGCACAGCTTCATCAATTTGTTTGACAATATAAAAACCAAATTCTGCTAATAATATACCAGAGAAAGTATGCAAGATGGAATCCCAATGAGGGTAGCGTGCATAAAAATCAAAAATATCTCCCAAAATAAGTCCTAAAAAACAAAATAAGATAAAACTTGTTTGAAGTGTTTTAGGCAACGTGATCTTCATTTTTTTCTTTAAAATATAGGGAGATATCAGGGCTACCAACATCATCCCGCTTTGGTTAATACAGAATAAAAGATAATGTTTTCTTTCTGGACTTTTAGCTAAAAAGAAAAACAATACAGAACAACCAAAGATTAATAAAGCCATTGTTAAAATCATACCATTAAAAATATCAAAAGACAGATTTTTCTTTTTCATACTGATTTCTATACCTTTCAACATAATTTTTTGCAGTTTCTAAAAAAGCATCTTCACCAAATCGATTGATTTTAAAAAACACAGCTTTGCTTCCACCAGAAGTAATGGCACTCACAAATAAATCATGTTGCCCGCCAACAACTGTTAAATTTAAACTAACACGATTTCCGCCTATATAACTATATCTTTCAAAGACATAAGTGCCCACCTTTAAAGCACCATCATCATAATAACTTTGATCTTCTAAACTTGCACTTAAGCTTTGATTGAGAATACTATCGACGATACCATGCGTAAACTGATCAAAATCCCCTTGGATACGCACTTCATATTTCGACATGATGATCACTCCTTTGTTGTATTATAACATATTCTATCTTTTTTCGCTATAATAGAATACAAGGAGGTATTTTATGATCCATCAAGCACTTTGGAAAGATCACTTTATCGTGATCGATATTGAAACAACAGGGTTAAAGCCTGATAGAGATGAAATCATTGAAATAGCAGCCATGAAAATGGATTGCTATGGGGAAATTCATACTTTCCAGTCTCTAGTTCGTCCAACTTTTAACATTCCACCTTTTATTACACAACTGACTGGTATTGATGATAGTATGGTTAAAGATGCACCACCCATTCAAGAAGTTCTAAGATTATTTTATCATTTCATTGAACGTGAGCCTGTCATTGGCCACAATGTACAATTTGACGTGCGTTTCTTACAATACTCTTTAAAAAAATATCTAGATATTGATTGGCGCCCTTTCACGATTGATACGCTCTATCTCTCAAGAAAATTACTTCCACAACTGCATCATCATCAATTACACCAAGTGGCTGATTATTTAAGTATTTCTTCTATCCATCATCACCGTGCCTTGGCCGACGTCAATATGACATTAGAAATCTATCTACATTTTAAAAATACATATAAAAATGCACCCTAAATAGAGATGCTTCTTGTCAAGTAGACAAGAGAAATATCAAAACAAAAAGGTGCATTTTAAATTTATCTTGGTTTTTTTATAAAAAATTTTTTCTTATTGATGATCTTGAATATATTCGTCAACGCTTCTTTCTACACTAGCAAAAGGAACACTTCCTAGTTTAAGAATAGCCTCATGAAAATCTTTTTCATTAAAACGATCACCTAAGGCTTTCTCTGCTTTATCTCGCAATTGATTAAATAAAACAACCCCAACATAATAGCTTTCGAAATATCCAGCACAATCCCTAAGTTGTGAATAAACAGCATCGATGACTTCATCATCACTAACAAGATAATGCTCATTGAAGAATGATTTTAAAGTTTCTTTATCCCAATCTTCATCATGGATTCCTATCGCTGATAAAATATAAATACAGCTAATATAACGATCATTATAATATTCATAATCAAGATAGTGTTGATTAATACCCATCTCTTTTAAATATTGATAAGCGATCTTTTCTACATAGGTTGCATAACCTTCGGTATAGCCATTAATTTGACCTGTTTTTCTAATTAAATCAGAGATATTTTCATAAACATAAGCCGTTTGATACATATGTCCAGGATATCCCTCATGAGCAATTGTTGTAAAAGTAGATATTCCCTGAAGATCAAAACCAGCCGTTGTTGTATTGACACGAATCGTTTTTAAATCATCAGCATCAATCTTTGGAATTAAAAAATATGCTGCTGTATTTTCATTGGCTAAATCTTCATCAATAGGTGTTGCCTGATAACTTAAATCGTTAACTTGTGGGAAATCATCTTGAATCAGAATAGCTAATTCGTCAATCATATCATGATAATCCTCAAACCCTGTTTGATAAACACGATCCATAACTTCTGGATATTTCGTTTGTATCGCAATAATTTCATTAAAACATGCCTCAAGTTCTTGCGTCATCATTTTTTTAATCTCTTTGATGCTTAACTCAGTTCCCACTTGGTAACGCACCAAAGCATGATAGTAAGCACGACCATTTTTCATATGTGCTAAACCATATTCATTATTAGGATAAGATCTTAGCTCTTCCATAGCATCGATGACATTTTGATATCCCTTTAAAAAATAGGTCATATAGGCTTCTTTAAGACGATCTTTTAAAGATGGATCACTTAATTCTAATAGATCCACTTGTTCGTATAATGATTTTAAAATACCACCCTTTTCTTGCGCATCTACGACAGTTTGACAAGTTTCTATCACACTATCAATATCAATCATAAGGTATCCCGCCTTGGCTTGATCAAAAGCATAATCAATATACTGTTGAAGATAATCTGGCGTCTGCTCTAATAATTGGATAATTTCTTCAACTTCCTGTTCATTAGACAAAGGAAATTCTGAAAAGTACGTGATAAGATTCGTATGCACACCTGAAACACCATCAAAAACATTATTCATGTACTGGTATTGGTCTTGATTCAGTTCAATACTTCCGCTCAATACAAATTTTAAATAGTCATAAGTAGCTTTTTGTTCACTGGATAATTGTTCATAATCATAAGATGTGAGTGTTTTTAAGTCCGTTTGAAGTTCTTCACGTGTTTCTTTCAAGCCCTCTAAACTATAATCAAATTCTCCTAAAGAAACTTCAACATCTTCCATATCAATACCAAAGTTTTCTGGATGTTCAAAGCTAAACTTGATATCTAAATAATCAGTATACATAGATGTCCATAACTCTTTTGTAAAATCATCAAATGTTTCTGGGGACTTTAATGTCTTACGACATCCTGTCATAGATATCAACAATACAAAGACTAAAATAATACGTAACCATTTTTTCATTTTTATCACCTCTATCGACTATATAAACATGCTCTCACTTGGCTAATCATATACATTTTTGATTTTTGTAGAATACTAACAGCTCTTTTCAAGCCTTCACGATATCCTTGAAGATAACGATCATGTTTACTCACAACAAGTTGTTGTAGCTCTTGTGATAATCATCTTTCTACATATAATAAATCTTTTGGTCTTGATTCAATAAATTCAAGGCAGTGACTTAAAGCATCTTGATAACCTTGCCTTACATCAGGATGAAATCGAAAACCCTGTGGTTTTTCTAACATATCTTTGACCATCTCATAACGACTTTGATACGCTTTAGGTCTTTGTGATGTATGTAATTGTGTATGTCCTTTTTCAATATGTTGTCCAAAACGATTAATTTGATCATTGACAAGGTCGGATAAAGAATGATAGCCATTCTCTTGAATAGTCGCTTCAATCTCTTTTTTTACTTGACTGCCAAATTGAGCAGCTGTCTTAGAAAAGATGGAATCTTCTTGTTCTAATTGTTGAAACCATTTGTCAAAAAAATCCATATCTTCTTTTTTATCATTCATGATAGACCTTCTCTCTTTCTCTTAAATGTTTCACAAAATCATCCTCTAATAAACCATCTTTTTTTAAAATAGCTTCTAGGGTACTCATATCACTTGATAAATCCATCTTTTTTTCTTGAATCAATGTATCACTCATAGATTTAAGAGCTTCATTTGAAAGCAGGATCGTTTTAAGTAAGCGTTCTTTAAGAACTTGTTGATCTTCATCACTGGTATGTTCATCAATCTCTGTATAAGTGGTTAAAATTTGAATTAAAATAGGTAAATAATACTGATATAACTTATATAGTTTTGGAGCATTAGCAGGATATTTCTTTTCTAAATAATGAATATGCTTTAACAAAGCAGATGTTTCATATAATCCACGTGTCACTTGCTCATCTAAAATATCAACATTACGTTGATCAATGATATCCATAAAATATTGTGCATCAATTTTAGGTGGTTCTGGTTTTTGAACAGGTTTTGAAGATAATGTTTTTAGAATAGTTTGATACATAAAAGATTGAGATTCTTTAATTTCTGACAATGTACAAATACTTTCATCTCGATAGTGAACTTCTAAATTAAGATAATGTGTATAAGGATTTCTACATACAATAGAAACATCTTGGTGCATAGGGATAGATTTTTGGTATTGAAATAAAGTTTTTAATTGTTGATCAAGCGCTTGATCTTGTTTTTGGAATCTTGATTGTTTATACAACATACCAAATACACCCATTAAAACAATCCCTATAAATGCTATCAATATAGCGATAAACCAAGGCTCAATACTCAAAAAAGCCAATACAACATTCAATATCACTATACCTAAAGATAAAAACATCAATCCTAAATACATCTCCATCACCTACCTTGCTTATTATATCATAATCTTGATAGGATACCTACTTTTCCATGCAAAAAAGAGTCTTTTAAAAGACCCTTTATAGCAATTTTATTTATTTTTTACCTACTTAGTACGGTATATCCATAGATAAGCCATCAAGATCATATTTTTTGCCATTTATCTCAATATGCACACCTTTTAAATCTCGTGTAGATTGAACAGTTAATTGATGTCCATGTCGTATAACATGAATATCCACCTCTTCATCACGATCTCCTGTTGGTACACGAACACAGATATCTTCACGATCTTTTAACTGATAACATTTCAAAGTAAGATTTTCTAAATATGGATAATCTGGTCTTTCGTTATGTCCACCTAATGGAAGCACGGTGTTTTCTCGTACCATCAATGGTAAATGCATAAAATCATATACTTTGGTATAATAGCGTCCGCCTTCATAAACTTCATTAGTAAAGAAATCTGTCCACTGTCCTTCTGGTAAATAAAAGGATACACGTCCATCTTGACGGAATACAGGTGCCACTAATAAACGATCACCTAGCATATATTGTAAATCTAAAGAATCACAAACAAGATCTTCATAAAATTCAAACATCATCGGTCTTAATACAGGTATTCCTCTTTGATGAGATACAATCGCGTGATGATAAATATAAGGCATAAGTTGACATTTTAGTTCTACAAACTTCTTTAAGACTAAACATGATTCCTCATCAAAATGCCAAGGGACACGATAAGATTTCGAACCATGTAAACGGCTATGGGTCGATAATAATCCAAATTGGATCCAACGTTTATAAACATCCACTGGTGCTGTATCTTCAAATCCACCAATATCATGTGACCAAAAACCAAAACCACAAAGTGATAAAGAAAGCCCTGCCCTTAATGTCTCGGCCATTGATGGGTAAGAGGCACTATTATCTCCTGCCCAATGAACAGGTAAACTTTGACCGCCTACTGTTGCACTTCTGGCAAAAACAACTGCTTCTTGCTGACCACGTTTTTCTTCTAATACATCAAAAACAGCTTGATTATAAATTTGTGTATAATAATTATGCATTTTTAATGGATCACTACCATCAAAATAAACAACATCTTTGACAGGAATTCTTTCACCAAAGTCTGTTTTAAAGCTATCTACACCCATATCTAATAAACGTCTTAAATGATCTTGATACCATTTTTTAGCTTTTGGATTGGTAAAATCTACAATCCCCATCTGAGGTTGCCACAAATCTGTTTGCCAGACACTACCATCCGTCTTTTTAATAAGATACCCCTGAGTCATAGCTTCATCAAATAAGCTTGAGGCTTGTGCAATATAAGGATTTAACCAAATACAAATATGCAAACCACGATCTTTATAACGCGCAATCATTTGTTCAGGATGAGGGAATGTGAGCGGATCCCATTGGAAATCTACCCAATGATTTCCTTTCATCCAATAACAATCAAAATGGAATACGTGTAAAGGAATCCTCATCATAATTTGTTGTAAATGAAGTGGATAACCACAAACCAAAAGACCAAGATGGAGGTAATGCTGGTTTCCCTGTTAATGTTGTATATTTTTCTAAAATATCTGCTGGTGTTGCTCCATAAATAACCATGTATTCAAGATTTTCCCCTTCTTGACTAAAGCAAACACGCTCTACTTTTTCACTGCCTACTTCAAAAGAAACATCTTTACAGCTATTCACAAAAACACCATAATGTTTATTCGTCATATAAAAAGGGATATTTTTATAGGATTGTTCACTACTTGTCCCACCATCTGCTTGCCACATATCAACAACTTGTCCATTTTTGACAAAAGGGGTAAACCGTTCCCCAAGACCATAAACCTTTTCATTGACATCTAAAGAAAGCTGTTGCGATACATAAGTTTTATGTGTTTCTGTATTCTTAAAATACGCCATACTCCGAGCATCACTGGAACAAAGTATTTCATCACCATGTTTAAACGCAAATTGCCACCCCAAGTATCCAGGATGTTTTTTAATCTGTAATAAAAGATCATGGCTTTTAAGTTGAATATTATCTTCTGTCTCACACGTTTTTACATCTGCTACTTGTTCATGCAAAGGATAATAAGGTCCTCTTTCTAAAGTACCTTTAAAGTGGGTTAACTTGACACGAATCACATCGTTCATTGGGCTATCGACATCAATGGTAAGTGAGATATCTCCAAATGTAGAACGATCACTATAAGCATTTGAACAACCTAAAATTTTAAGCTTTTTTTCTGAAATCTCACTTTCAAAAATTCCTTCTACATACAACGGCACAATTTCTTTTCTCATCAACCAATTTCCATTTGTAAATTTCATATGATTTTCTCCTTATGATTTGATACTTCTATTTTAAAATTCATTGACTTCCCTGTCAAACATTTCCATGTTTATTGTTTACCATTAAAATGTTATGTTATAATAACGTCATCAAAAAGGAGACTACTTATGCATACTGAAGAATTCTTAAATCTCTACCGTCAACTTGAACAAACGCTCAATGATTATTATGATCATAAACCACGATCTTTTTCTAGTTCTATTATGGAATTTATTCATGATGATATCAGTGAGCCTTATAAAGAGCGCTTAGATTTATGCCGTGAAGTGCGAAATTTATTGTCTCATCATGCTTTGATTGATCAAGAATATTTAGTGACTCCCTCTACACATCTTATCGATACGCTCAAAGAAGTTCTTGCATTTTTAGAAAAGCCCCCACTCGCTATTGACTATGCAACACCCTTTTCAAAAATCATGATAGCTTCTTTAGATACACCCATCTTAAAACTTATGCAGCAAATGAAGAAAAAGGGATTCTCTCACATCCCAGTTTTAGATCACCAACAATTTTATGG
>CANPGX010000019.1 GCA_947573745.1 uncultured Erysipelotrichaceae bacterium
TAAAGAAATCATGGAAATTGTGAATGAACATTTAGTTAAAGGACGTATTGTTCATCATTTGGTGTTAGATGGTGATGAAGCTACAAAAGTCATTAAAGATATTAATGATACACGCTTTTATGCTAAACAGGAACGTGTTGTTCTTCGTAATTGTGGTGTCATTAATCCTGAAGATATTACAGAATATATTGCCCAAGATGGTTATTTTGCTTTAGGAAAAGCTTTGACAGAGATGACACCACAGCAAGTGATTGATGAAATGAAAGCATCTGGATTAAGAGGCCGTGGTGGTGGCGGTTTCCCAACAGGTGTAAAATGGCAATTTGCCGCTGATCAAAACAGCGAACAAAAATATGTTATTTGTAATGCAGATGAAGGTGATCCAGGTGCATTTATGGACCGTTCTATCTTAGAGGGTGACCCACATTCTGTTTTAGAGGCTATGGCCATTGCCGGTTATGCAATTGGAGCTAATCATGGATATATTTATATCCGTGCTGAATATCCTATTGCGGTAGAACGTTTAAAGGTTGCTATTAAGCAAGCAGAAGATATGAATTTATTAGGCGAGCATATTTTAGGAACAGATTTCTCTTTCACACTTGAAATTCGTCTGGGTGCAGGGGCTTTCGTTTGTGGTGAAGAAACTGCATTGATCCAATCTATTCAAGGTGAACGTGGTATGCCAATGCCAAAACCACCTTTCCCAGCTGTAAAAGGTGTATGGGGAAAACCAACGATTATTAATAATGTTGAAACATATGCGAATGTTGCCCAAATTATTTATAAAGGGGCAAAATGGTTTAGAACCATTGGTACTGAAAAATCACCAGGAACAAAAGTTTTTGCTTTGGGTGGAAAAATCAATAACACAGGATTAGTAGAAGTCCCTATGGGTACGACTTTAAGAGAAGTTATTTATGAAATTGGCGGTGGATGTCCTAATCATAAACGTTTTAAAGCAGTACAGACAGGTGGACCATCAGGTGGATGTTTAACAGAAGAACATTTAGATACACCTATCGGTTTTGATGAGTTAGTTGCTTTAGGATCAATGATGGGTTCTGGTGGTATGATCGTCCTAGATGAAGATAACTGTATGGTAGACGTAGCGCGTTTCTATTTAGATTTCATTGTTGATGAATCTTGTGGTAAATGTACACCTTGTCGTGTAGGTACAAAACGTTTATTAGAAATGCTTCAAACCATTTGTGATGGCAAAGGAACCTTAGAAACACTCGATGAGTTAGAAAATCTATGCCATACTATTCAAAAGACAGCTTTGTGTGGTTTAGGTCAAACAGCACCTAACCCAGTCTTATCTACTTTAAAATTATTTAGAGATGAATATGTAGCACACGTAGTAGATAAGAAATGTCCAGCAGGTGTATGTAAAGAATTATTAAGTTTCCAAGTCATTAAAGATAAATGTAAAAAATGTGGATTGTGTGCAAGACAATGTCCAGCAGGAGCTATTACAGGTACTGTCGGTAAAGAGGCATTCCATATTGATACAAATAAGTGTATTAAATGTGGTGCATGTATGAGTGCATGTCGATTCAAAGCCATTGCGAAAGGATAGAGAATTATGGGAAAAATAAAACTAACAATCAATGGTCGCATCGTAGAAGCAGAAGAAGGTTCTACAATTTTAGAAGCGGCTAGAATTAACGGAATTCATATTCCCACACTTTGCTTTCTTAAAGGTATATGCGAAAAAGGTGCTTGTCGTGTGTGCCAAGTTGAAGTAGAAGGGGTAAAAAACTTATGTGCATCATGCGTTTATCCAATTCGTGAGGGCATGGTTGTTCATACACATTCAAAAGCAGCTATAGAAGCTAGAAAAACAATTGTTGAACTGATTATGAGTAATCATTCAAAAGA
This sequence comes from uncultured Erysipelotrichaceae bacterium, assembly GCA_947573745.1. Classification (GTDB taxonomy): domain Bacteria; phylum Bacillota_I; class Bacilli_A; order Erysipelotrichales; family Coprobacillaceae; genus CANPGX01. The sequence goes on from CANPGX010000019.1 coordinate 1,885, forward strand.
TTGTTTATCTTGTATTCGCAATCAAAACTGTGAACTTCAGAAATTATGTGAAGAACTCGGTGTACGTACAGATCGTTTTGCAGGCGAAAAAACAGCACCTACGCTTGATGAAGTATCTCCAGGTATTGTTCGCGATACATCAAAATGCGTTTTATGCGGTCGTTGTATAGAGACATGTCGTCATACACAGGGATTAGGTATTTTAAACTTTATGGAACGTGGATTCAATACAAAAGTTGGACCTGTTTTTGATAAAAGTTTAGCAGATGTCAATTGTATGCAATGTGGTCAATGCGTTAATGCATGTCCAGTAGGGGCATTATTTGAAAAAGAAGAGATTCATCAGGTTATTGATGCATTAAATGATACGAAAAAACACGTTATTGTTCAAACAGCACCAGCAGTTCGTGCTAGTTTAGGCGAAGAATTTGGTTTGCCTATTGGAACCAATGTGACTGGAAAAATGGTTGCTGCTTTAAAACTCATTGGATTTGAACGTGTTTACGATACAAACTTTGGTGCTGATTTAACGATTATGGAAGAAGGTTATGAATTTATTGATCGTTTAACAAACGGAGGCGTTTTACCAATGATTACATCATGTTCACCAGGATGGATCAATTATTGTGAAACGGAATATCCAGAAATTTTAGATCATCTTTCAAGTTGTAAATCACCACACATGATGTTGGGAGCCATCGTTAAGTCATATTATGCGCAACAACATGATTTAGATCCAAAAGATATTTATGTTGTATCGATCATGCCTTGCGTTGCAAAAAAAGGTGAAAAAGAAAGACCTCAGATGATCAAGGATGATATCAAAGATGTTGATGCAGTTCTAACTACAAGAGAACTTGGACGTTTGATTAAAATGTATGGTATTGATTTTAATACCTTAAAAGATGAAGCGTTTGATCAAGATTTATTTGGTGAATATACTGGTGCTGGTGTTATCTTTGGTGCTAGTGGTGGTGTTATGGAAGCAGCTTTACGTACCGTTGTGGATGTTGTTGGACATCAAGATTTAGAAAAAATCGATTATCAACAAGTACGTGGCGTTGAAGGACTCAAAGAAGCGACGATTAAAGTGAATGATTTAGAAGTTCGTGTTGCAGTGGCACAAAGCATGCAAGTGGCAAAACCAATTTTAGACCAAATTAAAGCTGGAACTTCACCATATCACTTTATTGAAGTCATGGGTTGTCCAGGTGGCTGTATCAATGGTGGTGGCCAATCTTATGTCAGTGCTAAAATCAAAAATAGTGGATTGAATTATAAGTCATTACGTGCTAAAGTTCTTTATTCACAAGATGCGTCTATGACTAAACGTAAATCGCATCAAAACCAACAAGTTTTAGATCTTTATAAGAATTTCTTAAAAGAGCCTAACTCTCATTTGGCCCATGAACTGTTGCATACAACTTATACGAAAAAACCACGTTATCGTTAAAAATGGACCCTCTATACATGATGTATAGAGGGTTTTAAAAACTTTATAGCCTATTGAGAAAGTTGCATTTAGAATAAAAAAATGATAAAGTAGATACGTTACCATTTTGATCAATGAAAGGAGAAAATATAATGGAAGATCAACAGAAAATTGCATTATTTGAAACAATGCCTATTCCAAAGGCTGTTGCTAAATTATCTATTCCTACTGTTTTAAGTTCATTAGTTATGGTCATTTATAACTTAGCAGATACATATTTTGTAGGTATGTTGAATAACCCTATACAAAATGCAGCTGTAACTTTAGCAGCACCTGTATTATTAGCTTTTAATGCTGTTAATAACTTATTTGGTGTGGGAAGCTCAAGTATGATGAGTCGAGCTTTAGGAAGAAAAGATATAGAAACTGTTAAGAAAAGTTCTGCTTTTGGCTTCTATTGTTCGTTGATCAGTGGATTATTATTTTCTTTATTATGTTTCATATTTCAAGATCCTTTATTAAAGATGTTAGGAGCAGATGTTTCAACTTTTGAAGCTACAGCAAATTATCTTCAATGGACCGTATGTTTTGGTGCGGCGCCAGCTATTTTAAATGTGGTTTTAGCTTATATGGTTCGCTCAGAGGGCGCGGCCTTGCATGCGAGTTTAGGAACCATGAGCGGTTGTTTTCTTAATATGATTTTAGACCCAATTTTTATTCTTCCATGGGGATTCAACATGGGAGCTGCAGGAGCAGGTCTAGCAACATGTATTTCCAATATATTTGCTTGTGTCTATTTCTTTGTTCTTCTTTATAGGAAGAGAAAGTCTACTTATGTTTGCTTATCACCTAAAAAGTTCAGTTTTCAAAAGGATGTTGTTTTAGGTATTTGTGGTGTTGGTATTCCAGCTTCTATTCAAAATTTATTGAATGTTACCGGAATGACTTTTCTTAATAATATTGCATCAGGTTTTGGGGCAAGTGCAGTTGCAGCTATTGGTATCACACAGAAAATTAATACAGTGGCCTTCCAGATAGCTTTAGGGGTATCGCAGGGAATTATGCCATTAGTAAGTTATAATTATTCATCAGGCAATATACAACGTATGAAGAAATGTATTCTATTTGTCGGAAAGATCATGGTTTCTTTTATGTTAGTGGTGATGTGTATTTATTATGTTGGAGCAGGAGCGTTAACAGGTGCGTTTATGCAAGATGAGACCATCATTGCTTATGGTACAAAATTCTTGAGAGGATTCTGTTTAGGTTTACCATTTTTATGTGTGGATTTCATTGGTGTTGGGGTTTTCCAAGCTGTCGGAAAAGGTAAAGAGGCTTTAATTTTTGCTGTATTGCGTAAAATTGTTCTTGAGATTCCAGCTATCTATATTTTGAATTTATGTTTCCCATTATTTGGATTAGCATATTCTCAATTCTTTGCTGAATTCATCCTATCTATGGCAGCTGTTTATGTATTGATGAAAATGTTTAAAGAATTAGAAAATAGAGAGAAAAACGGAGTTTCTTAAAAGATCATGATAGAAAAGGGGGATGAAAATGAATAAGAAGGAAATTCAAGCATTATATCATTATGTTGATGGTTATAAAGGTTATTTGCTCATGAGTCTAGGAACCATGTTTATAGAACTTCTTGTTTCTTTTATGACGCCTTTAGTCTTATCTGTTTTTATTGATAATATTCTCAATCAACAACCCCTTCATGTAGTGTTCTATTTTGAAGCTTTGATTAAAGCTTTAGGTGATGTTGATTACATACGTGATCATTTATGGATGATGGGACTTTTATATGTTGCTTTAAGGAGCATAGGTGGTCTTATGACGTTTATAAGAGCCTGGGCCAATAATCGGGCAAGTGAAGGAGCCATGAAGCGCTTAAGAGATCAGCTTTACCAACATATCCAGTATTTACCTTACGATTATCATGTTAAATGTCAAACGGGAGATTTGATTCAAAGAGCAACCAATGATATTGAGACGATACGCCGTTTTATTGCTGGGAGTTCAGTAGAATTTGTGCGTACACTCATTTTAACCGTATGTGGGATGTTTTTGATGATGGGGATTCATTTACCACTGACATTGATTGCTTTTTCATTAGTTCCTTTTCTACTCTTTACCTCTTTGTATTTCTTTAAAAAAATACAAAGATATTATGGCGTGGTAGAAGAAAGAGAGGGTCGTGTCTTTACCATTATTCAAGAAAATTTAACAGGGAATCGTGTTGTTCGTGCTTTTGCTAGACAGCGTTATGAAGTAGATAAATTTAATGAAGAAAACGAACAATTAAGATTAGAGACGATTTCTCTAGATAATTTATTTGCTTCTCTTTGGGGAAGCCTAGATCTCATTAGTGGTATTCAAATTAGTTTGGTATCGATCCTAGGTGTTTATTATGTTTTGCAAGGAAGTCTGTCTTTAGGACAATTTACAGCTTTTAGCTCATATGTTTATACTTTCTTATTCCCTATTCGTAGTTTTGGGCGTGTATTATCCGATTTTGGAAGAACATTGATTTCAGTTCACCGTATTGAAGAAATTATGAATGAAAAAGAAGAAGAGGGTTTATTTGAAGGATTACAGCCATCCTTAAAAGGAGATATTGTATTTGAAAATGTTTCTTTTCAATATGATGATGTAAAAGTTTTTGATCATTTAAATATGACGATTCCACAAGGAAAGACTATTGCTATTCTGGGTGGAACGGGCTCAGGAAAGTCAACATTGATTCTTTTGTTGCAAAGACTTTATGATATCCAAGAAGGACGTATCACAATCAATGGTTATGATATTACAGAGATGAATAAGCTGTATTTAAGAAAAAGAATGAGCATGGTTTTGCAGGAACCTTTTTTATACTCAAAGACCATTTTAGAAAATATTCGTATTACTTCTCCTCAATCTAGTATGGATCGTGTGATAGAAGCTAGTAAAATGGCACATATTCATGATGATATTTTATCTTTTGAACAAGGGTATCACACAGTCGTTGGCGAACGTGGTGTCACTTTGTCGGGAGGACAGAAACAACGTGTTGCGATTGCACGTGCCCTAATGGAAGAAAGTGATGTGCTTATTTTTGATGACTCTTTATCTGCTGTAGATACACGAACAGATGCTGCTATTCGGGAAGATTTAAAACATAAAAAACAGGATGTCACAACCATCATCATATCCCATCGTATCACAACACTGATGGAAGCAGATTATATTTTTGTATTGAAAGATGGACATGTTGTAGAGGAAGGTTGCCATGAGGATCTTTTAAAACAAAAAGGACTTTATTATGAGACTTACCTCATTCAAAGTTCAGTTGCTCAATAAGGAGGTGGAAAGATGAGTGCTATACAAGAACAAGATTTTGGCAAACAAAAAATCAAATTGAGTACATGGAAGAAAGTATTAAGTTACGCTAAAAATAATCGAAAATATATCTATATTAGTCTTGGTTTCGGTATGATTACAGGTATTCTGGATCTAGGTAGTTCACTAGCCAATATGTGGGCTATCGATGCATTTATCGTACCTCAGACTTATCAAAACTTTGGTTGGTTTGCTTTTATTTTTCTTATGATTCAGATTTTGTTTGCTTTATGCTCTTTTATTTTCACACGTTCTTCTGGTCAATTGGAAGCTCATTTAGCAGCAGATATACGCAAAGATGGTTTTAAAAAACTCCAGACAATGAGTTTTTCTTATTTTGATAAGACAACAGTAGGTTATTTATTGACTAAATTAACTAGTGATGTCAATCGTACAATTGAAACCATTTCGTGGTGTTTCATTGATCTTGGTTGGGGTATTATGGCCATCATCGTGGGTGTGATAGGAATGTTATTTGTGAATATACAACTGGCGATGTATGTCTTATTAGCGTTGCCATTTCTAGTGGCTATTTCTGTGTTTTTTCAAAAGAAAATATTGCAACATCATCGTATGACACGACGTTTAAACAGTATGATTATTTCTTATTTTAATGAAGGTATCAGCGGGGCAAAAACGACCAAAACACTTGTTCGTGAATCGCTCAATAATCAAGAATTTCGTGTCATTACAAAAGATATGTCCCATGAATCTTTAAGAGCAGCGATTGTTTCTGGCCTTTATATGCCGATAGCTTCTTTAGTGATGAGTGTTACAGTAGCCTTAATGATGATTCATGGAGGATATCAAGTACAAAATATGTCATTGAGTATAGGGGAACTTTCTTTTTTTATGAATATTGGCATGATGATGTTTGAACCCATTCGTTCTTTTGCACGTATTTTTGCGGATATTCAGTCAAGTCAGGCGGCAGCAGAGCGTGTTGTGAGTGTCTTGGAAGCAGAAAGTGATATTCAAGATACACCGGAAGTTATTCATTGTTATGGGGATGTCTTTAATCCTCGCTTAGAAAATTTTGAGCCTATTGAAGGAGATATCGTTTTTAGAGATGTGAGTTTCGCTTATGATCAAGGTCAAAAGGTATTGGATCATTTTAACCTTTCTATTGAAAAAGGGCAAACAGTAGCTTTAGTGGGTGCTACTGGGAGTGGAAAAAGTACCATTGTCAATTTGATTTGTCGTTTTTATGAACCGACATCAGGGACGATTTTATTAGATGGCAAGGATATTAAAGAGCGTAGTCAATTATGGTTGCATTCTCATTTAGGATATGTTCTACAAAGTCCACACTTATTTTCTGGCAGTATTAAGGAAAACATACGATATGGAAAACTGGATGCAACAGATGAGGAAATTATAGAAGTAAGTAAAAAAATAGGATGTCATGATTTTATTGAAAAACTTGATCTTGGCTATGATACTTTAGTGGGTGAAGGCGGTAGTTTATTATCTACCGGACAAAAGCAATTGATTTCTTTCGCGAGAGCTATGATTGCAGATCCATCTATTTTTATCCTTGATGAAGCTACTAGTTCTATAGATACAGATTCTGAACAAAAAATTCAAGAAGCAAGTCAATCTATGTTTAAAAATAGGACCAGTTTGGTTATTGCTCATCGTCTTTCTACGATTAAAGATGCTTCTAGGATCTTGGTTATCGATCATGGACAAATCATAGAAGATGGTACACATCATCAATTGATGCAGAAAAAAGGGTATTATTATGAATTATATACGCATCAATTTAAAGAAGGACAAATAGAACAGTCTTTAGAAATCCTTTCATAAAAAAAGTATTGCATTTTTTGTAAAATTTATGATAGAATGTAAAAAATGTGTAGAAAGGAGGTAAAAACAGAAGGTGTTTTTACCTCTTTTTTCATGGTTAAAGGGGGATTATCATGGAAGACAAGAAGTTAATTTTAGATGTGAATGAAAAACCAAAACCGTTACAATGGTTTTTATTAAGTTTTCAACATGTCTTTGCGATGTTCGGGGCAACAGTGCTTGTTCCTTTGTTGGTCAATGAAGCTGTAGGACAAGAAGTATTGTCTATTTCTGTAACATTAGTGTGTGCTGGTATAGGAACATTTATTTATGCGTTATGTACAAAATTTAAATCACCTGTCTTTTTAGGAAGTTCATTTGCGTTTATCAACCCAATGGTCGCTGTTGCAGCTGGTGCTATCGCCAGTGGTGCAAGTTCACCTAAAGATGCAGTTTTTACGGGGATTATGGCTGTAGGTATTGTTTATGTGATCATGAGCTTTCTTATTAAAGCGATGGGTAAGGGATGGATTGATAAGATTTTACCACCTGTTGTGATTGGACCTATGATTGCTATTATCGGATTGTCTTTAGCACCAACTGCTGTCAATCAAATGGGATTAGCGAATGAATCTGTTAATTTTTCACGCTTATCTATTGCTGTTGTGGCGATGCTTGTCACCGCTGTATGTGCGATTAAAGCTAAGGGCTTCTTAAAAGTCATTCCATTTTTAATTGGGATTGCTGCAGGTTATTTTTGGTCCATTTTATTAAGTATCTTAGGTTGGATCGATCCTATTGATTTTAGTGCTGTATTGAACACTGCCTGGTTCTCTATTCCTAATTTCTATGTACCTTTTGTATCTTATCAACTTGATTTCCAAGGAGTCATGACCATTGCACCACTGGCTGTTGTGACCGCTGCTGAACATATTGGAGATCATACCGTATTGGGTGCTATTATGGGAAGAAATCTTTTAAAAGATCCAGGATTAGATCGTACGATTTTAGGAGATGGATTAGCTACCTTTGTTGCTGGTATGCTAGGTGGACCTGCAAATACTACTTATGGAGAAAATACCTCTGTTGTTGGTATGACAAAAGTAGGATCTGTTTATGTGGTATTAGGGGCAGCCTTCATTTCTATTTGTTTAGGATTCTTAGGTAAATTCAGTGCTATTATTAATACGATTCCAACAGAAGTTTTTGGTGGTGTTTGTTTACTCCTTTATGGTTTTATCGCTAGTAATGGATTAAGAGTTTTAGTGGATCATCAAGTTGATTTTTCAAAGACAAGTAATGTTGTTGTAGTATCAACAATGTTAGTCTTAGGTTTGGGTAATGCAAGTATTAAACTTTCTATATTAGGGGCTTCAATTACTTTAACAGGGATGGTTTTAGCCGCTATCGTTGGTATTTGTTTGAACCTCGTTTTTAATAAAGCGGAGAAATAAAGAAAGAAGAGGTTATATCTTTTTAAGAGTAACCTCTTTTTATCACTTACAATGTAACCGATTTCGTTTGAAGTCATAAATTTCCACTTTAAAGAAGAAATAATCTCTATTCATGTTTATGTTTTTCTTGTGTAAGATGATATTGTACAAGAAAGAGCGCTCAAAAAAATAAAAGAGGAGAAAAACATGAATAAAATATTAGATTTTGTTGAAAACAAATTAGCACCGCCACTCACAAAGTTGGCAAGACAGCATCATCTTTCAGCAGTTAAAGATGGGATGATGGTCACTGTCCCATTAACTATCATTGGAAGTATTTTCTTATTGATTCCTAATATTCCAATTGACGCTATTAAACAATTCTTTGCACCTTATGCAGGGATGATTACAACGGTCAATTCAGTGACTATTGGAATTGTTGCTTTGATAGGTGCCGGAAGTGTGGCTTATCATTTTGCTTTAGGTTATACCGATATTCGTATTGATCCACTTATTACAGGGATTGTTTCTATAGCAGGATTTTTACTTGCAACCTTAACAGAAGAATTTGGTATAGATGTATCTTTATTTGGAACAAAAGGACTTTTTACGGCTATTCTTGTTGCCTTATTTACAGGCATGGTGATGCACTTTTTCCAAAAAAGAGATTTAGTCATTCATTTTCCAGATACAGTACCACCTCTTGTATCAAAATCATTTATGTCACTGATTCCTGCTTTTGTTTCGTTGACCGTCATTTGGTTGGTAAGAGTGATCCTGGGAATTAATGTTAATCAGTTGCTTATGGATTGCTTTTCACCATTTATCTTTGCATTGAACACCTTACCAGGATTCCTTGTCTTTATGTTTATTCGTTCTATGTTATGGAGTATAGGGATACATGGTGGTGCTGTTTTAGCTGTAGCTGATCCATTCTTCTTAACGATGTTCGGTGAAAATGCGGCTGCTTTTGCTGCGGGTACTTTACCACCTTATATTACTGCCAGTGGCTTTACAATGTTTGTCTTTTTAGGTGGCGGTGGCGCAACATTACCTCTTGTTTTGATGATGATGCGTTCTAAAGATAAAGGCTTCAGTACTTTAGGAAAACTTTGTTTACCAGCAAGTTTATTTGAAATTAATGAACCAGTTGTTTTTGGGGTACCATTGGTAATGAATCCATATATGATGATTCCTTATACGTTGTCAACCTTGACCTTATCAGCAGGCACTTATATTTTGATGACGCTTAATATCATCGGTCGCCCAGTGGCCAATATACCATGGACTATTCCACCATTATTCTCACATTATTTAGTTACAGGTGGGAATATTCCAGCAGTCATCTGGGGTGTACTTGAATTGGTGATTGCCGGATGTATTTATTATCCATTCTTTAAAGCTATGGAAAATCAACGCCTTCAAGTTACAGAAGAGTAGTTCAAAAAAAGGGGTATTTATATGATGAATCAAAAATTAAAGATCGTTATTGTAGGGGCTGGTAGTTCATATACACCAGAATTGATTGAAGGACTATCTCTTTATCGGAATAGTTTGCCAGTCAAAGAAATTGTTTTATTAGATATCAATGAAGAACGTTTAAATATTATGGAAGGATTTGTGAATCGCTATATTCGTCATTTGAATTATGATGTTGAAGTAAGAAGTACAACTTCTCGTAAAGATGCTTTTACGGGAGCTGATTTCATCTCTACTCAAATTCGTGTTGGAGGCAATAAAGCCAGAATTAATGATGAAAAAATACCATTGAAGTATGGCTTGATAGGACAAGAAACAACAGGAGCTGGTGGTATGTTCAATGCATTCCGTACGATTCCTGTGATGATTGATATTGCTAAGGATGTAGAAAAATATT